>JAYTIB010000298.1:0-13738 GCA_043732205.1 Schlesneria sp.
TTGCGCGAGTCCATCGTCAGATCGTTGGGCTGGTTGAACCGCTTCCCCTCGAAGCTCACCGCCAGCACCGTGACCGTCCCATCCGGCTCGATGCGAGTCACCCGCCGCCGCCCGGCCTCGCACACGACCAGCCGCCCCTGCCGGTCAAACATCAACCCGTTCGACCCGGCGTCCTTCCGATGAACGGATGACATCCCCTGCTTGTCGCGCCGGAAGATGTGCCCATCACCGCTGGTCAGCAACCCCAACTCCGGATGCCACGCCGGCCCTTCCCCCGCCCCATGCTCTTGCAGCATCTCCGGCTTGGTCCCCGGAACAAACACCGGCTCGGCCGCACGCGCCACCGGCACGAGTGCGAATTGCACTGCCAGCAGGAGCACCCAACACGATGCAATGCGGCACTTCGAAACGATTATCCACTCAGTGCAATGGTGTTGGGACATGACCACTCCAGCAGGAAATCACTCAGGATGTGATGGGTTGAAATCCTCAGTTCGTTCGGCGCATTGAGTGGCGCTGGCAAGGAAACTCGTGCCACTGCATCGGAGTCAACGGAGAAGCAGTGTTCTTGGGGACGTTGTCCCTGCGTCAACACGGTTTCTCCGAATACCCTCAACAGTCGCGGGGCCACCCCACTCGGGGACATCAATGTCACTCGGAAACTTGGCCGGCTTCAGCGTCTCCCGTTTCATTCTTCTTCCGAAGATGTCGTGCCTGATTGTTCAACTTCGTCTCGATCTTCCCAAATTCAGTGAGTGCATATTCTTCTGCGCACCCTTCCAAAAGTTCAATGTGAAAAGCGGGTACAACCAAAGCCGATATGGAATCTGCCGGAGTTGGAAATCCCTGAACAGATCTCAGCAGTTCCCACGACTCGGGCCTCGTCATCCCAAACATATCGCGAAGATCAGCACATCGGCCGGTGGGTTTGATCTGCCGAACTGGGAAAACCAGATTTGCGGTGGGCCAGTACTCGTTCGTCACCGCGTTGATGTGGGTCGAGAAATAACAAATACCATCGAGCTCAGAATTCTGGGCGACCCACTGCAGGAGGAGTTGAGGAATGATGTACTCCGGCTTGAATGCACCTTTGGAGTGCTTGACCACAGTCGAGCAGAGCGCCATCAGAGGCCAGAGGACGAGATGTCGCGTAATCTCCTCGATCGTGTTAGCAAAGGGACTCTGTTGAATGCCTCCATTCTCTTCAACGGCTAAAAGCAATCTGGCGGGCCGATCTGTGACGTACAGCAAAGTCGGTTGTTTCGCAGGATTGCGGAGCCAAAACGCCGACACGTGGAGCTGATGGAATGGTGGACGGTCCAACTCTTCCCAACACGTGTAAAGTGATCCACCCAAGTACAAACACGGCAGTCCAGGAACGCTGTATCGTTGCGACGCAACCAAGTGCCGCTTCTCGAATGGAGGGTGAAACAATTCTTCTCTGGTAAGTGACCCGGAATCATCTGTTCGCAATCGGTAGAACCAATCGAATTGCGATCGAGACAATGGACTCTTCTTCAACAAATCCGAAATTGGTTCTACGGCGCGTGAGAAATGTTCGTATGCTTCATGTGGTCGTCCTTTGTACATCGAACCAATGGCTTGTTTGGCCAGTTCGCAAAACGTCTCGATTGTCGTACGCTGCTTATTCACCTCTTTGCTGACTTCGCACTCCACGAGCAGAGTGAGCAGGTTCAAGTATTGTCCGAGTGTTTCTTCAACAAACTTTTCAAAGTCCTCCGAATTCCTTCGGAGCGGTAGCTGCACACTCTCGTGCCCAAGAAATTCTCGTACATTCAATTGCGATCCGTTCATGTGATTCCCTCCGTCTGTAGGGTGCTCGGAGGCTTCAGAGAGGAGTTTGTTCTTCCGGGCCATCGGTCGAGAAATCGATGCGTTCGTAGACTTCCGCCAGTGGCAGGTCGATGCCGATTGAGCAGAGCGTGACAGTCTGATCGAGGCCCGCCACGGCGGTCAGCGTCCAAGTGTTGTCGTCGTTGCGCAGGAAGCGTTGAATCATCGGCTCGTCCTGTGAGACGAGAACGTATTCTCGAAGGGAGGGCATCGTGCGGTAATGGTCGAACTTTTTGCCGCGGTCGTACGCTTCGGTGCCTTTCGACAGCACCTCGACCAGCAATGTGGGGTTGAGCACCGTGTCCTGGTTTTCGTCGTCAACCTCCAGTTCGGAGCAGATCACGCTCGCATCGGGATAGGTGTAAAGTCCCGTCGGGGATTTGATCCGCAGGTCGCTGTCGTAGGCACGACATGGAAGTCCCCTCAACCGACTCCAGAGGGTTCCCATGACATTGGCCTTGATCAGACTGTGTTTGGGCGTCCCGCCCGCCATCGCGAAGATCTCGCCCCGGAAGTACTCGCTTCGGTACGTGGCCGCTCGTTCGAGACGCAGGTATTCGGCAGGTGTGATGACAGGAACTCGTTGTGGCAAACCCATGTGACACCCTTTTCTTGTCTTCAGGCTGTGGTTGGCAACGGTGCGAGGGTGAGTGATCAAGTCACGTTCACAGACGTCCGCCTGCGGCAGGTCGATGCCAAGGAAGCGGAGCATGACAGTTTTAATCGAGGCTCGCAACGGCGCTTACCGACGACGTTCCGGCCCCGGCTTTTCCAAGTCTGAAGCAACTTTAGTGTGGGACGATGTCCGCCATTGAGCTTGGATTCGCCTGGAGATGGGCTAGAATCGGCGGGCGATGATGGCTGTGACGGGTGGGTGAGATTGTCCTGCCCGACGCAAGCCGGCCTGCTCCGCGATACGATGACATCCCCAACGGCTCTTTCGAGGGTCGTTTGTCCTGCCTCCCGACCGACCCGCCGAAATCCCTCCGATTGCGAGATTGCCTCATGTTGCGTCGCTTTACCGGCTGCGTCTCGGCTGCGCTGATTCTGTTGATGGATGCGAGATCTTGGGCGGCTGATCCAGACCCGGCCGGGATCGAGTTCTTCGAGGCGAAGATCCGTCCCGTACTCGTGGCTCACTGCCAGGAGTGCCACAGCGTGACCTCGAAGTCGCTCAAGGGGGGCTTGCTGCTGGATCATCGCGACGGGTTGTTGAAGGGGGGCGATTCGGGGCCGGCGGTGGTGTCCGAAAAACCGGAGACCAGCCTGCTGCTCAAGGCCCTGAAGTATGACGGCTTGGAAATGCCTCCCAAGGGAAAACTTCCCGCCAACGTCGTCGCCGACTTTGAACAGTGGATCAAGCGGGGGGCCCCCGATCCCCGCGAACGTCCCGCGGTGGTGGCGGCATCCAAATTCGATTTCGCCGAGGCGAGCAAACTCTGGTCGTTTCAACACCCGAAGTTGACCGCGCCTCCCCCTGTGAAACAGGCCGACTGGCCGCGGCGGGATCTCGATCGATTCGTGCTCGCCCGGCTGGAAGAACACGGGTTGAAGCCGAGTGCCGCGGCCGATCGCCGGGCGCTGATTCGCCGCGCGTCGTTCGATCTGATCGGCCTGCCGCCGTCCCCCGACGAGGTCGAGGCGTTCGTCAACGATCAGTCGGCCGATGCCTTCGCCACGGTTGTGAACCGGTTGCTCGATTCACCTCACTACGGGGAACGCTGGGGTCGGCACTGGCTGGATGTGGCGCGGTACGGCGAGGATCAGGCGCACACGTTCAAGGCCCGCAACTATCCGCAGGGATACCGCTATCGCGACTGGGTCATCGACGCCTTGAACCGCGACCTGCCGTACGACCGGTTCGTCGCCGAACAGATTGCCGGCGACCTGCTCGGCAGCCCGAGCGCCCCGCAGCGTTTGGCGGCGCTGGGACTGTTCGCGCTGGGGCCGGTCTATTACCAAGACAACGGTGAGCAAGCGAAGGCGCTGGCCGATGAATGGGACGACCGCATCGACACGCTCACCCGCGGCGTGCTGGGACTGACGGTCTCATGCGCGCGGTGTCACGATCACAAGTTTGATCCGATCACGACGGCCGACTACTACGGCCTGGCCGGCATCTTCGCCAGTTCCGATTACCAGGAACGGCCGATCGTTTCCCAAGAGGTGCTCGATCAAAAGAGCCGCGCCGAGTCGGCGGTGAAAGCCCATCAATTGCAGGTGGACCGGTTCCTGGACGATGAGGCTCGCAAGGTCCGGGCCACGTTGGTGACGGAGATCCCGCAGTACATGACGGCCGCTTGGAAGGCGATCAACGAGCAACGGCAAAAGCCGAACGACAAGAAGTTGCTGGCCCGCGTCGCCAAGGATCAGAAGGTCAGCGAGGTGTTGCTGAAACGGTGGGTCGACTACCTGACAGCACCGGCCGACGTGCAGCAGACTCGGCCCTATCTGGCTGGCTGGTATGAATGGCTCGGCAAGCAGGACGCGAAGACGGACTTGTCCAACGATGCGGCAGCGTTGGCGTCGGTTCAGCAACTGGCCGTCGAATTGCAAACGCTCGTGCAGTCGAAGCTACCACAGCGCGACCGCTTGTTCGCCGAGTTTGGCGAGAACGTGGCGTTCGTCAATGCGGCCGATCGAGCCGTCGTCGTGCCGGGTGTCATCCCGCTGGGAAACCTGTTCGACGATCCGGCCGGAGTCTCGTTGAACGCGGCCGTGTCGACCGACAAATTCGGGGTTGCGGCGAGCGACAAGAGTCTCGGAGTCGATCGCGTCGTCCAGGGCTGGGGGAAGCAGACGCAGATTGCCGCGGGCGTCCATTTCGATTTCACGCAACTCGGCAGCGACGGCGGGTCGCACGGGGGAGTCATCAACGACGGCTGGGACGCGACGGGCGGAATTCGCACGCTCGGCCAGCCGTTCCCGTCGAATTCCAAACGGACGGAACAGGGGATCGGCATGCATGCCAATGCCCTGGTGACGTTTGATCTCGACAAGCTGCGTCAGGCTGGTTTGCTTCCCGCCGATCAGCGGTTCGTCTTCCGGGCGGATCGGGCCGGGCTGAACGATGACACGTTTGGCAGTGGCGGGCCGAGTGCCCATCTGGCCGTGATCGTCTCGCGACCGCATCGCAAGAACGATGTCTATGACGGCATCATCGCGGGCTATGTGAACGGCCAGCCGGTCAAGGTCGACGAGAATGACCGGGTCTATTACTTCAACGGCGAGATCCCCGCGCCGCTGAAAGCCAACGGGACGTTCGCGAAGTTCGAAGTCGCGATTCCGGCGGATGCGAAGTTCCTGACGCTGGTCAGCACCGGTGCCGGACTGGGCTCCGACGGCAATACGATCAACAGCGATCACACGGTGTTTTCTGGTGCCCGGTTGGAACTGGACCCGCTCCCCGCCGCGGCCGCCACCGTGGCGGCCGGACAATCCGTCGAGACCTCGGGCAACGAAGTCGACCGGCAGCCGGCGCGTCTCGACGCCCAACTGCTGTCCGAGATGCTGTACGACCAGGGGTTGCTCGCGCTCCCCGGCAACGAAGCCGACAAGCGATTGCCCGAGTCCGCCACTCAACAGTTGACGCAATTGCGTGCCGAACAGGATCGGCGGAAGAAGGAATCCGACGCGATCCAGATCGCCACTGCGCATTCTCTGATGGACACCACCGGACGCGACCTGAAGATCTATCTGCAAGGCAATCCCGCCAAACAGGGTGACGTTGCCGTGCGATCGCTCCCCGTCGTGCTGACCGGTGGCGAACGGAAGCCGCTGTCGGGCAAGGGGAGCGGCCGGGCCGAACTCGCGCAGGCCATCACGTCGCGCGACAATCCACTGACCGCGCGCGTCATCGTCAACCGCATCTGGCGCGGCCACTTCGGAGTCGGGCTGGTCCGCACGCCGAGCAACTTCGGCCAGTTGGGCGACCGACCGACGCATCCGGAATTGCTCGACACGCTGGCCGTGCGGTTCATGGATTCCGGCTGGTCGCTGAAGTCGCTGCACCGCGACATCATGCTCTCGGCCACGTACCAGCAGAGCAGCGCGTACCGGCCGGACGCGGGTGAAGCCGATCCCGAAAACCAGTGGCTGTGGCGGATGAACCGGCGGCGATTGGAAGTCGAACCGTGGCGCGACGCGATGCTCGCCGTCACCGGGGAACTCGATCGCACGATCGGTGGACCGCCGATCGATCTCGCATCGGGAGGCAACCGCCGCCGGACCGTTTACGCGTTCATCAGCCGGCATCAACTGAACGACCTGCTGAGACTGTTCGACTTTCCCGACCCGAACATCACCAGCGACCGCCGCAGTGTCACCACCGTGCCGCTGCAACAGTTGTTCGTGCTGAACAGCGAGTTCATGACGCAGCGGGCGAAAGCCCTGGCCGCGCGGCTGAACACCAACCGCGAAGCAACCGACGACGCCAAGATCAAACTCGCCTTCGCCTCGATCTACAGCCGTCCTCCGACCGGGGATGAATTGAACCTGGGGCTGGCGTTCCTCGGTTCCTCGGTCCCCGGCACGGGCGGCAACGACCTGTCGGCGTGGGAACAATACGCGTTGGCGTTATTGGGGACGAACGAGTTTTCCTTCGTCGATTGAAGTCTGTGTCGATTGAAGTCAGCACCGGTTCGGAACTACGAACGAGGAATCCCATGCATCATCAATCACTGGCCGAAGAAACCGCGAAGTCGTGGACCGCTCCGCTGACGCGGCGCGACATGCTGCTCCGCACGGGGACCGGCTTCGGAATGCTCGGGCTGGGGAGTCTACTCGCGCAGCAATCCGCCGGCGCGGGGACGGCCGCCGATGCGGGCAATCCGCTCGCTCCACGAGCGCCGCACTTCGAACCGCGGGCCAAGCAGGTGATCTTCCTGTTCATGAACGGCGGTCCGTCGCACGTCGACACGTTCGACCACAAGCCGGCATTGAAAGAACAAGAGGGGAAGTCCGGCCCCGGCGGCAAGTTCATGCCGTCGCCGTTCAAGTTCACCAAGCATGGCGAGAGCGGTCTCGAGATCAGCGAGATCTATCCGCATCTGTCGCACTGCGCGGACGACCTCTGCGTGATCCGGTCGATGCACACCACCACCCCGAACCACGAACCCGGCCTGTTCATGATGAACAGCGGTGCCCAACAGCCGATCCGCCCCAGTCTCGGGTCGTGGCTGACGTACGGCCTGGGAAGCGAAAACCAGAACCTGCCCGGTTACGTCGTGCTGTGTCCGGGCAAGCCGGTCGTCGGCCCCGCCCTGTGGGGCAACAGCTTCCTCCCCGGCATCTACCAGGGGACGCACATCAACAATTCGAAGATCGATCCGAAGCAGGTCATCGGTCATCTGAACAATAAGCATCTGGCCGCCCCCGAGCAGCGCCAGGTGCTGAACATCCTGCAGGCGATGAACGAAAAGCATCTGGCGGCCCGCGGTCAGGACATCGAACTCGAAGCGCGCATTGCGTCGCTGGAGATGGCGTTTCGCATGCAGTTCGAGGCGCAGGACGCGTTCGACATCGGCCTGGAATCGACCGCCACGCGGTCACTCTACGGTGAGGGGGAATTCGCCAACGGCTGCCTGATCGCCCGGCGACTGGTCGAACGGGGCGTGCGGATGGTGCAGCTCTATTACGGTTCCGGCCAACCGTGGGACGCGCACGGCGACATCATGGACCACAAGCGCGACGCCCTCAAAAGCGACCAGGCGATCGCCGCGCTGCTGCACGATCTGAAGTCGCGCGGCATGCTCGACGAAACGCTGATCCTGTGGGGCGGCGAGTTCGGCCGGACCCCAACCGCGCAGGGTGCCAAGGGCCGCAACCATCACCACACCGGCTTCACCGTCTGGCTCGCGGGAGGCGGCGTGAAGGGCGGGCTGACCCACGGGGCCACGGACGAAGTCGGAGTACATGCGGTGGAAAACCGGATGGACGTCCACGACCTGCACGCGACGATCCTGCACCTGATGGGCCTGGACCACACCCGCCTGACCTACCGCTACAGCGGCCGAGACTTCCGCCTGACCGACGTGCATGGCTCGGTGGCGACGGGCATCCTGGCGTAGACAGTAGGCCGTGGGGAGTAGGCAGTAGTGAATCGCGACCGCTCGTCATTCACTTGCAAAAGAGCAATCTGACAACCGGTGCGTTCGCTTCGGGCAGATTCAGTCGCGGCAGTTCCTGGGCGGGAATCCAGCGAAAGCCGTCATGCACATCGCGAACCGAGTCTGCCTCTGTCGGATGACAGAGGTAGAAGTGCAGGTCGACGGTGGCATGGGAATACGCGTACTCCTGACGCAGCAGCAACCGGTCCACGGTGATCGCCAATTGAGTCTCTTCCCAACATTCGCGGACGGCACACGCCTCGGGAGGTTCGTTGGGCAAACACTTTCCTCCCGGGAATTCGGCATAGCCCGGCAACGGCCCGTCGGGTCCGCGCGTGCCGATCAGATAGCAGCCCGCGTGCTCGACGATGGCGATGCCAATTCGCGTGACGGGGGCGGTCATGCGTTCTGTTCCCGGCGTGATCTCCAAATGACGAACATCAAGACGGTCGCGCCGACGAACTGAAAGAGATAAGCGACCCGATGCGACCAGAGACAGGCAATCAAATCGGCATGTCTGCCAAATTCAAGTTGATTCACCAGATGTGGGAGAAGCCGCACGAACCCGACAAAGCCGTAAACGTAGCCAACAATACCGGACAACACGGCGAAGATGCCCGTCAAAATGAAGTGCTTGGCCAATGGCTGAATCAGTGACCACGCTGTCCTCGGAGGACGTCTTCCGCAACGAGAGGCAATGGCAAGCAACAGGCCGAGCAGTAGTCCGATCCACCAAAACCCAACGATGCCCCAAATCACACCGAGCGCCAGCGGCGAACTGGTTGCGTACGGATTTCTGGGCAGGACGGTAAAGTACTCCACGCACACGTGGGCGGACGTTAGGCAATGCACGATGCCGTAGACGGTGGCGGCGACGATGCTGAGCAACACAATTTTCGCCGCCTCCATGATTGATTCTCTCCAGGGTGGCCGGTGACGAACGATAAAACCCGACCGGGTGCCGGTTGGGTTGCGGGCCGATGAAATCGTTCACGACTCGAGCTTCGCATCCGATGGCGGGGCGCCCATGATGTGGTAGCCGCTGTCGACGTGCAGCGTTTCGCCGGTGACGGCGGTGGACATGTCGCTGAGCAGGTAGACGGCGCTCTTGCCGACTTCTTCCAGGCTGACGTTGCGGCGCAGCGGGGACAGGGCGGCGTACATCGTCAGCATCTTGTCGAAGTCCTTCACGGCCGAGCCTGACAGCGTCTTGACCGGGCCGGCACTCAGGCCGTTCACGCGGATCTTGTTCTGGCCGAACTCGTGGGCCAGGTAGCCGACGGCGGATTCGAGCGCCGCCTTGCACAGGCCCATCACGTTGTAACCGGGGATGACCCGTTCGCCACCGAGGTACGTCAGCGTCAGGATGCTGCCGCCGTTGGGCATCACGTCCTTGGCCCGCTTGCAGACCGCCATCAGGCTGTAGACGCTGATGTCCATCGACATCTTGAACCCGTCGCGGCTGCAGCCGTGGACCGGGCCCTTCAAGTCTTCGAGCGGAGCGTAGGCGATCGAGTGGACCACAAAGTCCAACTCGCCAAACGTCTCCTTCGCGGCGGCGAAGGCGTTGTCCAGATCGGCATCGTTCTGCACGTCGCAGGGGAGGAAGAGCTTCGGATCAAACTGTTCGACACACTTGCGGACCCGCCGCGCCATCTTGGGGTTTGCGGGATCCTTGTCGGGCAGATGGGTGAACCCGAGTTGCGCCCCTTCCTTGTGCAATTGCTCGCTGATTCCCCAGGCGATCGAATAGTCGTTGACCACGCCGAGCACCAGGCCGCGCTTACCGTCCATCAAACCCATGTTCCGAATCCTTCTGTTGCCGATCGCGACGGGATGGCCGCGCCGGTGATGAAATCCTCAATCGGGCATTTTGGGGTCAGGGCGACTGGCGACTACTGTAGTCCCGTCGCTCCGCCGACGGGACGTCCGGGCGGCGGAGCGACCGGACTACAGTAACGGCTCCAATCGACGAGCCTGACGAGCCACGATTCCGGCGGCCACAATAACGACCATCGCGCGGACCGGCAACCGCCGACAGTTTGTGGAGGTGGGTCAGCTTGAAAACGGAACTCGTGTGGCACGCCCTGAGTCTTCGAAGGGCGTGAGAATGACGCTGTGCCTCAATCCACGCCCTTCGAAGACTCAGGGCGTGCCACTCAAAGTGACCCATTACCCAGTTTGTTGCGTTGCGCCGGGGCTTGGGTTAGCGTCACCGCATCGAACTTTCGCCGATTTCGTGGAGCATCCCATGCCGCACCGCCTGTTCACTGCCGTGATCCTTGCTGTTGGTCTGTTGGCACCCGGCCGACCCGCCATCGCCGCCGCCGATTCCGCCGCCGATTCCCCCGCCGAGCGATTGGAAGCCGCGCGCGAGCATACTCAGCACGGACGCTATGACGAGGCGCTCGAAGTTCTCGATGCGTTGGCCAAGGCCGGAGCCGATGGTATCAGTGCGACCGAACTGGCGCTGGCACGCTGCGACGCTCTGTCTGCGCAGGGGCAGTGGGATGCGGCCGAAGCGGTGTTGACCGCGGCACTCAAGCAGGATGAGAAGTCGGCCGCGCTGCATGCGGAACTGGCTCGACTGCACTTCGAACGGGGCCGGCTGAAAGAGGCCGAGGCCGAGGTTGAAGCGGCAATCAAGCTCGATTCCGATCAGTTACTCGCCCGGTTGATCCAGGCCCATGTCTGGGCCGAGCGGGGTGAATTGAAGCTGGCGGACGACGGCTACCGCTGGTTTGTCCGCTACTACAACCGCCGCCAACCACACGACGCGCCGGCGCTGCTGTATGTCTGCCGCGGAGCCGCTCAATACGCGCGCTGGCACAGCGTCACGCAGATCTTTGACTTCTGCGTGAACACGCTTTGCACCGACGCCTTGAAGGCCGACAAGCAGGCGTGGCAGGCCCGACACCTGGCGGGACAACTGCTGCTCGAAAAGTACAACAAGGCGCAGGGGCATCCCGAGTTGAAAGCCGCGCTGGCGATCAATCCGCGGGCGACCGATGTGCTCGTCGCGCTGGCCGAGGCGGCGGTCAAGGACTACGACTGGGACGAGGCGGAGACGCGCAGCCAGCAGGCGCTCGATGTGTCTCCCAAGCTTCCCGCCGCGCTGCGGGTGCTCGCGCAGGCGAAGCTCTATTTCCGCGAGTTCGATGCCGCCGAGAAGCTGTTGACGGACGCGTTGTCAGTCAATCCGATCGATCAAGAGACGCTCGCGCTGCTGGCGACGCTCCGTCTGATGCAGGACGGCTGGCCGGATCAGGCGCGGTTGAAACTGCTTGTCAGTCATCTCGATCACATCGCCGCCTTGAAGTTGGAGTCGCCCACGCGGTTTGAGCAGATCGTCATCGACGTCGCCGGACGCAATCCAAAGCCGGGCTATTTTCTGACAACGCTGGGCGAGCAAGTCGACCGCTTCCGTCAGCATGCCATCGCCGAACCGCTGTTCAAGCAGGCGATCCTGCTGATGCCGCAACTGTCCGAATCGAAGACCGCGCTCGGACAACTCTACATGCAGACCGGCCGCATGGACGACGCGAAGAAGCTGCTGGACGAGGCGTTCAAGGCGGACCCGTATCATGTCCGCGTCAGCAACATGCGCAAGGTCTTGAAGGTGCTGGACGACTACGAGACGATCACGACCGAGCACTTCGTCGTCCGCGCCGACAGCAAGCTCGACAAGCTGCTCGCCCGGTACATGGCCGAGTATCTGGAAGAAGTCTATCCCGAGCTGACGGCGATGTTCGGCTTCGAACCGGAACAGCGGACGCAGATCGAACTGTACAACACCGCCAAGGGACTGTCGGCCCATCAATGGTTCAGTGCCCGAATGGTCGGGCTGCCGTGGGTGCAGACGATCGGGGCCTCGACCGGCGTGATCATCGCCATGACCAGCCCGTCCAGCCTGGAAGAGCCGCTCAACTGGGCCCGCGTGATGAAGCACGAGTTCGTCCACATCCTCACGCTGCAACAGACCAACTTCAACATCCCCCATTGGTACACGGAAGCACTCGCCGTGCGGTCCGAGGGATACCCGCGGCCCGTCGAGTGGAACAAGCTGCTGCTCGACCGCGTGCCGAAGGGGGAACTCAAGAACCTCGACAACCTGAGCATGGGTTTCATCCGCGCCGGCAATCGGGAGAACTGGAACTTCGCGTACTGCCAGAGCGTGCTGTATGCCGAGTACATGGTCCAGCGGTTTGGCGAACCGTCACTGGCAAAGCTGCTCGACGCATACCGCCGCAACCGGACCACCGACCAGGCGATTCCGGAAGTCTTTGGCGTCGACAAGGCCGACTTCGAGAAGGGTTATCGCGAGCACCTGAACCAAGTCGTGGCCGACATCCGCAAGACGGACGACGAACCGGAACTGCGGCCGAATCAAATTGAGAAGAACTACGAGAAGAACAAGAAGGATCCGCAAGCGGCCGCGCAGTACGCCCAACTGCTGCTGATCATCAAGAAGCGAGACGAAGCCAAAAAGATCGCGGACGAGGTTCTCCAAAAGGAACCGACGAACCCGGTGGCGGCATTCGTCGTCGCGGCCCTGCTGCTGCGGGACGACAAGCCGCGCGACGCGATCCGCGTCCTCGAACCGGCACTGGACAAGGAGCATCCCAACCGCCGCGTCCTGGAGCTGCTGCTCAGAACCCGGCTGAAGCTGCGGGAAACCAAGGAGGCGTTTGAACTCTGCGAGCTTGGCAAGAAGCACTTTCCCTACAACAGCGATTGGTGGAAGGGAACGGCCGCCGCCGCCAAGCTGTCGGGTGACGTGGACAAGCGTCGGGAAGCGTTGAAGATGCTGACAGTAATCGAAGGCGACGACCCGGCCCCGCGCAAGGCCCTCGCCGAGATGGCGCTGGCCGACAACAACTTCGACGACGCCTTGAAATACGCCCGGATGACGCTGCACATCGACGTGCTCGATGCCGACGTCCACCGGCTGCTCGGCGCGTCACTTCGCGGACTGAAGCAGTATCCGAAGGCGATCCTGGAATACGAGACGGCGCTGGAACTGAAGCCGGCCGACGTCGACCTGCAACTCGGTCTGGCCGAAACACTGCTCGCCGCGGACCGCAAGCCGGATGCCAGAAAGCTGATCGACAAGGTGCTGGCCAAGGATGCCGGCAACGAGGCGGCGAAGAAGCTGGCGGAAAAGGCGAAGGAATAGTCCTCAATCTAGTGCCGCGTCACCGCTAAATCTTCGGGTTGTAACCACGCTCGCCTAGAGCGTGGGCGAGCTACGTTTGAGCCGAAATTCCCCACGGTCTGGCGACCGTGGCTACCCGAAGATTTAGCGGTGACGCGGCACTAGCGACCCCACTGAGCTGGTCTCATTCGCATCGACACAACTTTTGGGCCGCGTGCGATTCAAGGCCAGGTGCGAATGCAAGCTGCGGACAGGCAGTTTTCCGCAGGCGTTCCATTCGCTGTCTCCCTCAATTCGCTGTCGCCTCTTCGTCCTGACGGAGAGATCGACAGCGAATTGAGGGAGACAGCGAATGTCAGAAGCGGAGACGCACTCCAAGGGACAAGCCTCGAACAGGGACTCGATCGTCGAGTTGTGTAGAGACCACCGAGGCGAGCTCAGTGGGTTTTCGGGAGAATCTCGCGTCGCGCGGGGAACGGAGCCGGGTGGCCGACACGTCAGAACTTCTGGCCGGAACCAGTCATCACGGCGAGAATCATGAGAATGGCCGCCGAGACCAGCGTCATCAATCCGCCCAGGATGATGCCGAACCAGGCGCGGCCACTGCCGGACAGGTCGGGAT
>JAYTIB010000299.1:0-5360 GCA_043732205.1 Schlesneria sp.
TTGAGACCGATGTACAGGTGCGCGTAGAACAGCCGCTTCTCGCGTTCATCCGTGGAGATTTTCGCGGCCTCGATCTGTTCGGTGATTTCTTCGGGCTTCATCGTTCCGGCAAACAGTTTGTAGACGGAGGGGAACGGCTCGCGGTCGTCCTTCTCGTACTTGAGCAGACCTTCGCGCGCCTTCGCCTGGCCGTGGGCTTTGTACTGTGACAGGTAACGCCAGATGCCGTTTTCGCGGTCCACCTGATCGAACGAGTGATAGCTTTCAAACTGTGCGGCGGCCTCCTTGAACTTCCCCGCATAGAACAGGGCAATCCCCCGCCGCCAGTGTGAATTGGCTTGGCTGTCGTCCAGCGTCACCATCTGGTCGTAGTCGGCGACGGCGTCGTTGAACCGGCCCAGAAAGAACAGCGCATCACCGCGACGCGAGTAGGCGTTGATGTTCTTCGGATCGGCCTCGATCGCCTTGGTGGCGTCTGCTTGAGTCTTCTCCATCGCCTTGGTCAGTTCCGCGATCTTTTCGGCCGAGAGCGGCGCGGTGGCCGCCGGTGCGTCGTCGCCCGACGAATCAGGAATGAAACCCCAGGTCAGCAGCGCGGCGGCCATCATCAACACTCCCGTCCTAGTCCTCATTGCGGTCCCCTTGTTCCTGAGATTGGCGTGTTCCTGCGATCAGTGGCGTGACGCATTAGAAACAAACTCCCCTGGGATTCGAAGGAGCTGTGCGTGTTTTACTTCCGAGAGTGGCCGACGAGACTCAAAGATCTTTCTGCCTCTTTCTTTCTGTCTCCTTCTTCCTGTACCGACAAGTCAGGGAGGCAGACAGAAAGAGAGAGGCAGAAAGATGAACACCGATGAAGTCCTGGCGAACTCTCGCAAGCAAGAGATGCACAGTCCCCGAAGGGACCACGAATTGAGTCATCCCGATTCGTGGCCCAACCGTCACCGCAAGTCTTGCCAAATTGGCACAGTCCGACATTTTTGGGAGAATTGCCGACACTTCAATCGTCTTCCGGTGTAGTTTCTTCGATATTCCCGCCGCAATGGCGATTTGCGCCCAAGTCTTCCCGGTTTTCCGAACCCGCACCCTCGACATCGTCTACCTGTTTTGCTGAACTTAGCGTTCTGGCGGGTGTTTGTGATTTCAAGGACTAATCGTATGCAAGCGACTCGGCACTGGGGTCTTGTTGCCGTTCTGATGATGGGAAGCCTGCTGGCGGGAGCGTCGTCCGCACTGGGGCAGCCTGCCGATCCCGAAAAGACGCCGCCGGCGAAGCCGAACGAAAAGACTGTCGAGCGGCTGATTTACATGCCGTTCAAGAGTCTGAAGTCCGTCTTTGAAAAGCCGGACGGCAGCGTGTTTCTCCCGTATGCCGACTACCTGAAGCTGATCGAATCGGCGATGGCGGACGGGCTGCGCAAGTCCAATCAACCGCCGGTTTCCGCCGTCATCACCTCGGCGAGCTACACAGCCAAGGTTGAAAAGGATGTTGCGCAGGTCTCGGTGGTGTTGGTGGTTCAGGCTCTCGACAAAGGCTGGGCCGAAGTGCCGGTGAAGTTCGGCGAAGCGGCGATCGGCAAGATCGCGTCCGACTCGGGCAAAGTACTGCTTCGCGGAACCGGCAATGGCACCTATTCGCTGCTGCTCCCCACTCCGGGTGAGCACAAGATTCAGATTGAACTGACCGCCCGAGTCCGCACCGCTCCGGAAGGGAAGAGCCTCGACATCGACGTTCCGACGGTCGGGATTTCGACGTTTGAACTGCTGATTCCGGAAGCCGATCAGACGGTGGAACTGAAACCGAAGCTGGTCACCGAGCCGGTCGCGGCGGCGGCAAAAGAGACGCGGATCAAGGCGAGCATCGGTTCGACGGAAAAGATCTCGGTGCGCTGGCATCCGCGCGTTGGGACCAAGCCCGACATGGAACTGTTGGCGAGTGTCACCAACCAAACGCTGGTCACCGTCGAAGACGGTCTGGTTCACACCGATGCGTGGCTGACGTACGAAGTTCTCCGCGGTCAGATCGAGAAGGTGCGAATCGCCGTCCCCAAAGGCCAGCGGATTCTTGACATCACCTCCAACGCCAAGGTCAAGGAGTGGAAGGCTGTCGACGAAGCGAACCGTCAGGTGGTCACCGTCGAACTGCTCAGCCGGCTGGATGGCAAGGTGACGCTGGAAGTCCACACGGAACGCGCGGCACCGGTCGAGGCGTTCGATGTCGCCGGGCTGGAGGGAGCGACCGCTCACGGCATCCATGCGATGGATGTGATTCGCGAGAGCGGCACTGTCGCGGTGAAACAGGGAAGCGATCTGACACTGACGGTCGAAGAGCAAACGGGTCTGCTGCGGACCGATGACGGCGAAGTCGACGCCAAACTCAAGCGACCGGGAGCGCTCTACTTCAAGTACTACAGTCCGGCGTTCCGGTTGAAGTTGCTGGCCAAGCCGGTGGAACCGCGGTTGATCGTCGACCATGCGTCGCAGTTGGTGTTCCGCGACGATCAACTCAAGTTGCGTTCGGTGGCCAGCTTCACAATTGATCGGGCGGGGGTGTTTGAGATCAAGTTCAAACTGCCCGACAACATCACGGTGGAAAACGTGGTCTGCGACAAGATGAAGCAGTTCGATGTTTCGCCCGACAAGAAAACGCTGTCGGTCAGCCTGCGCGAGAAGACTCTGGGGAGTCTGGTGATCACGGTCTTCGCGATCCGGACACTGGACCCCGCCGCCGAAAAGACCGACCAGACGTTGCCTCTGTTGGAACCGATCGGAGTCGAACTGGAAAACGGCAAGGTGCAGGTCTATGCCCCCGAGGCGATCGACGTCATCACGGATTCGGAAAAGCTGGTGGCCGCTCAGCCCGATCCTGCCCCGCAACCGGAAGCGGTGTCGAACGCGCGACTGGTTTCGTCATGGTTGTACAACCGGCGGCCCGTCGAGATTCCGGTCCGGACGGTGCGCAAGCCGACCCGCCTGACCGCCTTCATCGGGACGCGGGCCGACGTGAAGCAGGGGCAGGTGCAGGTCACGACGAACCTGAACTACACCATCGAATACGCGGGGCTCGACACCTTCCGGTTCGCGGTTCCCGAAGCGCTGGCGGACAAGGTGCAAATCACGTCGACAGCCGGTGGTTCCGCGCCACCGATCAAGCAGAAGAGTCGCGCGGCAAAGGCGGTCGACGGTTGGGTGACTTGGACCGTGGTCATGCAGCGCGACGTGCTCGGTTCGCAGCCGTTCCAAATCACCTACGATCTGACGCCGACACCCGATGCCGATGGCAAGAGCGAAAAGTCGGCGGTCGAGGCGATCCGGGTGCTGGATTCGTATGACAAGACCGATGGACCGCTCGGCAAGCGGGACATCACGGTGTCGCGCAAGATCGGTGAGATGACCGTGGTGAAGGATCGGGCATTGTCCGTCTCGGCCGGGGCGACCGGTGGCGATGCGGAACCGATTGACGTGCGCGAGTTGCAGCAGTTGGCGCAGGATGGCTTCGTCGCGTTCCGCTATTTCAAGGAGCCGGTCAAGCTGGACCTGACCGCCAACAAGTACGACGTGCAGGGGGTGGTCGAAACAGTGGTCAGCAAGGCCCTCGTGGAAATCGTGCTCGACAAGGCAAGCATCGCCACCTATCGCTGCCGGTACATCATCAAGTCGAGCGAACGGCAGCGGCTGCGCGTGGACCTCCCCTCGAAAGTGGAACCGTTGGGTGTGCTGATCGACCGCAAGCCGGTGGCATTGGAAAAGGCGGATCTGAAGACGCGCGACGACTGGACGTCCTACTTCGTCAACGTGGCGCGGACCCAGTCTTCGGATCAGGCGTTTTCGCTGGTGATCCTGTTCCGAAACCCGCTGGAACCGAAGGCGTTTTTGTCGGGTGGCGGAACACTCAAACTGCGGCTGCCGATGATCGGCGGGTCGGAAGCGAAGGGGGTCGCCGTGCAACAGTTGCGGGCGGCACTGTGGGCTCCGCACGAGTACGCGATTCTGGGGACGCCGAGAAACTTCAGTGTCGAAACGCGGACCGAGTTGGGCGACTTGTTGGTCAAGCGGCAGCACGGCCCGCCGGGGACGCAAGACCTCGACGCGTGGATCGGGGCCGATGCCGGCGGCGTGTTTGAATTCCCGATTGAAGGACGCCGGTACCAGTACTCGAATCTTGGCGGCAGCGACATGATCGAGGGCTTGGGATGGTGGCATCTGGCCTTCTACACCTGGATCGTGAGCAGCGCCATCGTGGTGATCGCGTTTGTGCTGCGAACGACCACGTGGGAAAACAAGTTGACGGTGTTGATCGTGGGTGCGTTCGCCGCGTGCGCGTATGCCTTGCAGGATGCCGACCTGGTGATTCACGCGCTGGCGGTTTCGGCGTATGGACTGGCGGCCTTGGTGGCCTTGTGGCTGGTGCATGCCCTGCTAAGCCGACGTGCTGCGACAGTGGCCGCCACCGGCTTCGTCCATCTCGCGGCTCATCCGGCCACGGTCACTCCACCGGTCATTCCACCGCCACCGACAGAACCCGCGCCCGCGGAACCGACTGATCCGCCGTCCGCGCCGTCTTCAGAAGATCCCGAACCGCCGGCCGGTGGAAACGCGTAGCGACCATCGTCCTTCGAAATGACCTAGTTGAGGACACTGCGATGAGTCATCAATGGATGACACGCTGCCTATCAGCCTGTCGAAACGGCGTCGCGCCGCTTCACGCCCCAGTGGCCGTGAATGTTTCGCCACCGAGCTTGTCTCGGTGGTTCAACGGCTTTTGCACTACTCGTTTCCCGGACAATTCAACAAGTAGCGCAAAAACCAATGAACCCCTGGGGCAAGCCCAGTGGCGAGAGATTCACAAGCTCTCAATCATCCCGCGCAAGAACCCGGGGCGCGGCAGACTGTCGCACCTGTTGGCCCTGATGTTCGCGGCGCTGCTGTTGGGAACGGCCGCGCCGGCATTGGCTCAGCCACTCGATCTGACGACGGAATTGACCGAGGCCCGGCGGGTGTTTGTGCCGGCCGAGGATCTCGATGTGGTCGTCGAACGCGACCGCCGCGGGGCCGTGTTGAGCAAGGCGAAATTCGAAGAGCTGCTCACTCTGGCCAAGGCCAGCGCCGCCAAGAATCCCGCTCCGAACATCCCCATCGTTCTGACCAGCAGCAACTATCAAGCGCGGATCGTCGGCGATCAGTTGCTGCTGATCGTCACCGCCGAACTGACGCAGTTCGCCAATGACTGGCAATCGGTTCCGCTGGCGATGCAGCGGTTGTCAGTCGAGAAGGCGACGCTCGACGACCAGCCCGCGATGCTCGGCCGCAACGCGGATGGGTCCGTCTCACTGTTCAGTGACAAAAAAGGGACGCACACG
>JAYTIB010000300.1:0-5352 GCA_043732205.1 Schlesneria sp.
GTGTGTGTGTGTGTGTGTGTGTGTGTGTGTGTGTGTGTGTGTGTGTGTGTGTGTGTGTGTGTGTGTGTGTGTGTGTGTGTGTGTGGCAAGACTCAAGCAAAAGAACAGCAGGCAACATCCGGTCAGCACGTCTCCTCTTCGCCTTGATTTCTTTTCTCTTCAGATTCGTGAAATTCGTGAGATTCGTGGTTCACTTCTTCTCGTGCGTCTGCGGCCCACCGGGTTTCCTCCGTTTGGAACAGAATCATGCGTAGTACACCGCTGGTCATTGTGACGTTGCTGAGTGTCGTCTGCCTGATGCAGGTCGGGCATGCGCAGCGGCGGTTGATGGTCATGCCGTCCGACCGCAATGGTGTGCCGACGTGGGAGGTTGATCCGGCGTTCAAGGACGATGTCTTCACGTTTGTCCGGGTCCGGTACAACTCGGCCGGCCGGTGGGGCCGGTGGGCGACCGACTTCCCCGACAGCGATCTGAATTTTTCGTACCGCCTGCAACAGTTGACCTCGCTGAAGGTGGACCCCAACGGGAAGATCCTGGAACTGACCGACCCGGAGTTGTTCGACTACCCGTTCCTGTACCTGATCGAACCGGGTGACCTGGAGTTCCAGCCGGATGAGATCCCGGCGCTGCGGCGCTATCTACTGAACGGCGGCTTCCTGATGGTCGACGACTTCTGGGGCGAGGCGGAATGGGCGAATTTCTACTTCGAAATCAAGAAGATCTTTCCGGACCGCGAGCCGATCGAACTGCCGCTCGATCACCCGATCTTTCACTGCGTCTACGACCTGAAGGAAAAGCCGCAAGTCCCCAGCATCGGTCAGGCGCTGGCGGGCCGCAGTCAGGGAATCACGTGGGAGCGTCCCGACGCGAAGGAAGTCCACTACAAGGGGATCTTCGACGACAAGGGCCGGATGATGGTCATCATCTGCCACAACACCGACCTCGGTGACGGCTGGGAACGCGAGGGCGAAGACCCGTGGTACTTCCATGAGTTCTCAGAAAAGAAGGCGTACCCGCTGGGGATCAACATCATCTTTTATGCGATGACGCATTGAACGGCATGGTGGAGCTTTCGATGAGCCACGACTTCCCGCCGTTACCGCCGGAATACGTGCGCGTGCTCGCGGCGAGATGGCTTTGTCTCGCCTCAACGCTGCTCGCGCTGGGCTGGCTGTTGAGCAAGTGTCTTTGTCCGAAGACGATCCGGGCCACAGACGCAGGTTGGTGGTTTGGCATCCTCGTCATGGGAGCCGTCCTTTCCGCCACCGGAACGGGGTTCTACACGAGCAACGATTGGTTGCTTCCGCTCACGAACATGGCGATCGGGGTTCCCCTCGCAGGATTGCTGCTGACTCTCATCAGCCGGAACCGCGAAGCACGCTTCTGGGATGTTCCGTGGTCGATTGGTCTCAGCGTGATCTGCGTGACTCTCTGCCAACCCGTTCCTGTCGCCCAATCGCGTGAGGCGTCACGTCGGACGCAGTGCAAAAACAACCTCCAACAGATCGGCATTGCGTTCAGCAACTATCTGGAAACGTATGGGACGGACCTTCCCCCGAGTGCGGCAGGCACCCCGCCTGTTTCGTGGCGAGTGTTACTCCTGCCCGTACTCGGTGAGCAGATGCGCGCTGATGTTGAAATGCCGGGGCATCCCACTCGCCAGACGTTTCATCCCAGTCTGGACGACAAGCGGTATCGAGAACAGTTGGCTCGCAGCGGATACGATCTGCAAGTCGCGTGGGACGCGCTCCCGAATGCTCAACTCGCACAGCGTGATCTGTTCAGCGGCCTGTACCGGTGCCCTTCCAACCCCTACCCGCAAGATGCCCAAGGCCGGTGGTTCACGGCGTACTCGATGCTCACGGGGCCGCGAACGCTGAGTTCCATTCAAGTTGGTTCTCAGTTTAGAAACGTCACCGACGGCTTGAGCAACACGCTGCTCGTCGTCGAAGCCTGTGGTGCTCAGATCGTCTGGACGGAACCGCGCGACGTGGATATCGGCCTACCACCCGGTATCAATCTGAAAGGTGGCCGTCTCGGATATTCGGAAGGTTGGTTGTCGTCCCACCATCGCGGGGGGACGCAAGTGTTGCTGGCTGATGGCTCCGTGAGGTTCATCTCAGAACATCTCGATCCCAAGGTGCTGCGGAAGCTGGCAACCATCGACGATGGCGAAGACATGCGCGATTTCTGAGAGCCGATCGCCACGCCCACGGGGACTCTTGGTGTACCACTTGACCGTTGATGCGGCGGCGTCACTGCGGCAGCAACAGGATTTCATTGCGCCTGTCGGCGGGGGAGAGAACCTGGGGGTTCAGTTGCAGGTCGCGAATGGCTTCGCCGATTCTGACCTGCAACTGATGGCCGAAGACGATGCCGGTGAACTCGTCACCGGACTACCGGACTGTTGTCGCCAGTGGGGCTGACACTGCATCCGACCAAGGCCACGCTGGTCGACTCCCGCACGAAGAGTTTTGTGTTCTTCAATGAGTCCTTCGGACCCCTGTCAGTACGATTACCGGGACCGACACAACGGTCCGTTTGCCGCTGACTTCTCCCGACGTTTCGCGCCTGTTACGATCCCTGCCCAGTTGGCCCGGTTCGGCAATTTGAGCGGAGAAACGTGATATGTCGGCGACGAATCCTTTCGGTGCGGAGTCTGTTCTCAAGACGAGTGGCGGCGAGTTCAAGTACTACTCGCTCCCGAAGCTGGCGGAGAAAGGGTTCGGCCAGATCGACACCCTGCCCTTCTCGATGCGAGTCCTCCTCGAATCGTGCCTCCGGAACGTCGATGGGTTCCTCGTCAACGAAGAGCATGTCACGCAGGTGGCCAACTGGAACGCCGCCAAGCCCGAGCAGGTCGAAGTGCCGTTCATGGTCGGCCGTGTCGTGTTGCAGGACTTCACCGGCGTTCCCGCGGTCGTCGACATGGCGGCCCTGCGGGATGCGATGATCCGCATGGGGGGAGATCCGAAGAAGATCAACCCGCTCGTGCAGTGCGACCTCGTCATCGACCACTCGGTGCAGGTCGATTACTTCGGGACCGGCGAGGCGTTGCAGCAGAATGTCGACCTGGAATTCGAACGCAATCTCGAACGGTATCAGTTGCTCCGCTGGGCACAGCAGGGGCTGAGCAACTTCCGCGTCGTGCCGCCGGCGACCGGGATCGTGCATCAGGTGAATCTGGAATACCTCGCCAAGGTCGTGCTGACGAAAGACGGCGTCGCCTATCCCGACAGTCTGGTCGGCACCGACAGTCACACCACGATGATCAACGGACTCGGCGTCGTCGGCTGGGGCGTCGGCGGGATTGAAGCCGAGGCGGTGATGCTCGGCCAGCCGATTTACATGCTGATGCCCGAGGTGGTCGGTTTCAAACTGAGCGGCAAACTGCCCGAAGGCTCCACCGCGACAGACCTCGTGTTGACCGTGACACAGGCACTGCGCAAGCACGGCGTCGTCGGCAAGTTCGTCGAGTTCTACGGCCCCGGTCTCGATTCGATGTCGCTGCCCGATCGCGCGACGCTGGCGAACATGGCTCCCGAGTACGGCGCGACGATGGGCTTCTTTCCAGTCGACGACGAAACACTCCGCTTCATGACTCGCACCGGACGGACCAAGCAAGAGGTTGAACTGGTCGAGTTGTACTACAAGGCGCAGGGCATGTTCCGCACGGCGAGTTCCCCCGAGCCGCGCTTCAGCAGCAGACTGGAACTCGATCTCTCGACGGTCGAGCCGTCGCTCGCCGGACCCAAGCGTCCGCAAGACCGGGTGCTGCTCAAGAACATGAAGTCGCAGTGGCAACACGATCTCGTCACGACATTCGACAAGGTGCCTTCGACAGCCAGTTCGCGAAAGGCGCTCATGACAGACGAAGGGGCTCCGCCGCCGCCGGCCAACGGCGCGCTGGAAGCCAGTGATGCGGAACTGGACGGCATCGAAGTCACTGGCGGGTCGCAGCCGTACAAGCTGAAACACGGTGCCGTCGTGATCGCGGCCATCACCAGTTGCACCAACACCAGCAACCCGTCGGTGATGCTCGGGGCGGGTCTGCTCGCACGCAATGCCGTGGCGAAGGGACTCACGAGTAAGCCGTGGGTCAAGACGAGCCTCGCGCCGGGCAGCCGCGTCGTCACCGAATACCTCGCCAAGTCGGGACTCGATCGGTCGCTGGACCAGCTCGGTTTCAACACGGTCGGCTACGGCTGCACGACCTGCATCGGCAACAGCGGCCCGCTGCCCGAGGAAGTGTCGCACGCGGTCAGCGAGGGAGACCTCGTCGTGTCGGCGGTCCTCTCGGGCAATCGCAACTTTGAGGGCCGGATCAATCCGCAGGTGAAGGCCAACTACCTCGCCAGCCCGCCGCTCGTCGTGGCCTATGCCCTCGCCGGGACGACCGACATCGACCTGAATCACGAGCCGCTCGGCCAGGACCAGGCCGGAGCCGACGTGTACCTCAAGGACATCTGGCCCTCATCCAAGGAGATCGAAGAGACCGTCGCTCAGTCGATCACGCCCGAGATGTTCACCACCGAGTACGGCCACGCGGCACTCGGTCCCGTCGAATGGCAGAAGATCACCGGAGCGACCGGCCCGCTGTATCACTGGGACGAGAAGAGCACCTACGTGCAGGAGCCGCCGTTCTTCATCGACATGCCCGTTACGCCCAAGCCAATCCAAGGGATCAGCGACGCGAAGTGCCTGCTGTCGGTGGGCGATTCGGTGACGACCGACCACATCAGCCCGGCCGGTTCAATCAAGGCCAGCTCTCCCGCCGGAGTCTTCCTGCAAGCCAACGGCGTGCAGCCGATCGACTTCAACAGCTACGGAGCTAGACGCGGCAACGACCGAGTCATGACGCGCGGCACCTTCGCCAACATCCGCCTCCGCAACCTGCTGTGCCCCGGCACCGAGGGGGGAGTCAGCAAATACTTCCCAACCGGCGAACAGATGTCGGTCTACGACGCCGCGATGAAGTACAAGACCGACGGCACCGCACTGGTTGTCCTCGCCGGTTCCGAATATGGCACTGGCTCCTCCCGCGACTGGGCCGCCAAGGGGACGTACCTGCTCGGCATCCGAGCGGTCATCGCCGTGTCGTTCGAGCGCATCCACCGCTCGAACCTCGTCGGCATGGGCGTCCTGCCGCTCCAGTTCCGCACCGGAGAGAACCGCGAATTCCTGGGCCTCGACGGCACCGAGACCTTCGACATCCAACTCAACGACAACCTCAAGCCGCTCCAGGCCGTCGAGGTCATGGCCACCAAACCCGACGGCACCGCGATCCACTTCGTCGCCACCTGCCGCATCGACACCCCCGTCGAAGTCGAGTACTACCGCCACGGCGGCAT
>JAYTIB010000301.1:0-5352 GCA_043732205.1 Schlesneria sp.
TCGTGCCTTTCCAGCGCGTTGCGGCCTGTGTCTGAGCTTGTCGTCAGCCGCCGCGTTGATTGTGGCGTATTGCTGTCCGAGTTGCGGATGGCTCGCGTGGTTCGCGCTCGTTCCGTGGGCGATCTCCGCCAGACTTGCTCCAACGGCACGGACCGCACTTTGGCACGGAGTGGTCGCGGGACTCCTGTTTTATGGCGTATTACTGGATTGGATTCGTACCTGCGGAGCCAGCCACGATGGCATCGGTTCGGGGCCGTTCTGGATTGGTTGGCTCTTGCTCAGCGCATGGGGTGCATGCGTCTTTGGATTGCAGGGCGGTCTGGTGTGGTGGATGTCGCATCGCTGCGCGCTACCGTTCGTCGTGACGCTGCCACTCGCGTGGTGGCTGGGGGAGGCGGCCATCGAAAACGGCCTCAGAATGACCATCGGCGTGAATGGCAGTTTGACGCAACTTGCCGTGACCCAGGTCTCGGTGCCGCCGGTGATTCAAGTTGCCGACCTGGGGGGCGCAGGCTTGGTGACTTGGTTCGTCTCCGTCGCCAACGGTCTTTGTGCCGATGCCATGATCATTGTGATCGGGCGGTCGTCGTCGCCACGACCGGTGGATTGGATGGCGGGGTCTTTCGGGATGCTCCAACTCCTCGCCGTCATCATTTACGGCTTCGCACGGCTCCCCGGATCGGAAGCGCCCGGCCCTCGCGTGGTTGTCTTTCCCCAGCCGTTCCAGGCGACGGTGATGCCGGAATTGTCCGACAGTCGCGACTCGATTGATCTGGCCGTGTGGCCCGAGGACGCCATCGACCTCACCATTGTGTTCGGCACACACACAGACGGGCCGCTCGTCAAGGCGTCGCAGAGGTTGGGCTGTCCCGTCCTCGTCGGTTGTCGCAAGTTGATCGAACACCCCAGACCCCGGCTTTTCAATTCTCTTGTGCTCGTCAATCAAGAACGGCGGGTGATTGCGAGCTACGACAAACGGTTTCTCACTCCCGGTCTCGAATTCGCGCCGCCACTGAGGCGTTGGTTCGGTCGTTGGTGGCCCATTCGGACTGTCGAAGCCCACTACTCGCCCGGGCTGCGGCAGGGCGGGATCGGACTTCCATGGCGGGGTGACCGAACTGTCGTGGTCGGCTGCGGCATTTGCCACGACGCTTGCTTTTCCGAGTGGAGTCGTGACGCGATGCGTGACTCGCGACCGCCGGACTTCTTCATCTTGTGCGGTGCCGAGCGGTTCGACGCCACGCGGCGTGTTCAACACCTTTTGCTGGCCTGCACGCGGTTACGGGCGGTCGAGTGTCGCCGTGCGATCGTGCGCTGTGTGGACAATGGATACTCCGGGCTGATCGACCCCCGTGGAGATGTGCGGCAGATCGTTGCGCCCTCGCAAACCGCGCTCGTCGTTGAAGCGATACCGTTTGACTCGCGCACGAGCGTGTTCGTCACCCACGGTGCCACCGCGCACCATCTGGTCATCCTCATGAACTTGATTGTGGTGGGTGGCTGCCGATGGTCATCCAATCGCATCTCGTTCAAATCGAAGGGGCGATTGTGAATCGAAAACGCCGGGCGTTCAGCCTCGTGGAATTGCTGGTGTCTCTGGCGGTGATCGGCCTGTTGCTGGCATTGCTGCTGCCCGCCGTTCAGGCCGCCCGCGAATCCGCGCGGCGGATGAGTTGTCTCAACAATCTCAAGCAACTGGGGATCGCGTTGCACAACTATCACGACGCGCATCAGGCGTTGCCGCCGGGGGCGATCACGCGGTTCCCTTCAGTGCGTAAGGGACTGTTTGTCCTGTTCACGTCGGGTGGCTATTTCGATCCGAATCAATCGACGCCCGAGACACCGTGGAGCGTCCCCTTGCTGCCGTTTCTCGAAGAAGCCGCGGCCTGGCGAAACTACGACGCGAATACGGGGGTCTTCGGTCACGTCGACCTGCGACCGCCGCATCTGATGACCGGACTCAACGCGAACGCCACCTTTCTTCAACGGCCAATTGCCGTGCTGTGCTGCCCCAGCGATCAGCGGCGTCCCTACGAGTACGACGTCAACGCCATTGTCGGACAGAACATCGGCATTCCCGTCGTCGCCTGCGCGCGGGGCAATTACGCGGCGAACTGGGGCAACACAACGTGGCAGCAATCGGCCGACCTCGACGGCGACGGTGTGGATGACCCCGGCATCGCCCACCACGCGGCCCCGTTCGCCCGAGCGCAGAGCAGAACTTTCCGGGACGTGACCGATGGCCTCGACAGCACTGTGTTCGCGGCAGAAGTCGTCAACGGAAGCGGCTCCGATGGTCGGGGTGCCTGGTTCCTGCCCATTCCCGGCGGCAGTCATTACATGTCCCGTTTCACCCCCAACGGATTCCAAGACAAGTACAATCGGATCCCGTCGGTTCCAGGAACTGGTTCTGGAGATCAAATGCCATTCCCGGCAACGTGCGTTTCTTCGGCCGATTTCCCGTGCGCTTCCGACCCGCGTCGATTCACCGCGTTCGCCGGGGCGCGCAGCCGCCACACCGGCGGCGTCAACGTCTTGCTGGGAAGCGGCGTGGCGCGGTTCGTCTCCGCCACCATCGACCACGCTGTCTGGATTGGAGTTCACAGTATTGCCGGGGCGGAAACGAATGCGGCCGGCTTTTGATGTTCGTTTGAATCAATGCCCCGGCGCAGGAATTGTCAGTCGCACCCGCCTGACAAACCGCCGGCTGAGTTCCGGAATAGTCTGAACGGGCACGAGTGCCATCCTACGACGCCGGTCCGAACGTGAAGTCGCCGTTCTGCACGTCCACCATGATGTGCGCCCCTTCTTCGAATTCGCCGCCCAGGATCGAGTTGGCGAGTTCGTTTTGCAGGCGCTGCTGGATCGTGCGCTTCAGCGGGCGGGCTCCGTAGACCGGGTCGTAGCCTTCTTCGGCGAGCTGCTTCTTGGCGGCGTCCGAGACTTCCAGGGTGAAGCCGTTGTCGACCATTCGCTTTTGCAGTTTGACCAGTTGCAACTCGACGATCTGACGGATTTCCTTTTGCGTCAGCGGATGGAACACGATCGTTTCGTCGACGCGGTTCAGGAACTCGGGCAGGAATTCTTTGCGCAGTGCCTGAAGGACCACGCGTTCGATTTCCTTGTCGTCTTCCTGGCCCGCCATCTCCATGATCATCTGGCTGCCGATGTTCGAGGTCATCACGACGATCGTGTTGGTGAAGTCGACCGTCCGGCCGTGGCTGTCGGTCAGCCGGCCGTCGTCCAGCAATTGCAGCAGCACGTTGAAGACGTCGCGATGCGCCTTTTCGATCTCATCCAACAGCAGCACGGTGTACGGTCGGCGGCGCACCGCCTCAGTCAGCTTGCCGCCCTCTTCATAGCCGACGTAGCCGGGTGGAGCTCCGATCAAGCGGGCGACCGAGTGCTTTTCCATGAACTCGCTCATGTCGATGCGGACCATCGCCCGTTCATCATCGAACAGGAATTCGGCCAGCGCCTTGCAGAGTTCGGTTTTACCGACACCCGTCGGGCCGAGGAAGATGAACGAGCCGATCGGGCGGTTCGGGTCTTGCATGCCCGACCGTGATCGCCGGACGGCGTTCGCGACGGCGGTCACCGCTTCGGACTGGTTGATCATCCGCTGATGGATGTGGTCTTCCATCTCCAGCAGCTTCGTCTTCTCGGTTTGCAGCATGCGTGACACGGGGACGCCGGTCCAGGTGCTGACGACTTTGGCGATGTCCTCCTGCGTGACTTCTTCGCGCAACAGCCGGTGGCCTTCGCCGCCGCCCACCTGCGCGACTTTGACCTCGGCAGATTCCAGTTTGAGTTGCGCGTCCTTGAGTTTCTTTTCGGAGTCGAAGGCCCTGACGTAGTCGTCGTTGGAGTTCGTGCGCTGGGCCTGCGTGAATGCCTGGTCATACGCGGTCCGCAGCTTTTCAATTTCCTCCTTGAGCGGCCGGATGGATGAGAGCGCGTCCTTCTCAATCTGCCAGCGCGTCTTCAGGGCGTTGACGCTTTCCTCGCGGTCGGCGATCTGCCGGCGCAGTTCCTGCAGACGCTGTTTGCTGTCGGCGCTCGTCTCTTGCGTCAGCGCGGCGGCTTCGATCTGCAGGCGCGTCAACTGGCGCGTGGCTTCGTCGATCTCGGCGGGCATCGAGTCCATTTCCATGCGCAGCCGGCTGGCGGACTCGTCGACCAGATCGATCGCCTTGTCGGGCAGGAACCGGTCGTTGATGTAGCGGTCCGACAGCGTGGCCGCGGCGATCAGCGCGTCGTCGGTGATCCGCACGCCGTGATGGGATTCGTACCGCGACTTCAGACCGCGCAGGATTGAGATCGTGTCCTCGACGTTCGGCTCGTTGACGAGGATCGGCTGGAAGCGGCGTTCCAGCGCTGGATCCTTTTCGATGTACTTGCGGTACTCGTCGAGAGTCGTCGCACCGACACAGTGCAACTCGCCGCGAGCGAGCGCCGGCTTGAGCAGGTTTGAGGCGTCGACCGCCCCCTCAGCGGCACCCGCGCCGACGACGGTGTGCAGTTCATCGATGAACAGGATCACTTGGCCGTCGGCCTCGGTCACTTCCTTCAAGACGGCCTTCAGCCGGTCTTCAAACTCGCCGCGATACTTGGCTCCTGCGATCAGAGCCCCCATGTCGAGAGCGACGACGATCTTGTCCTTCAGGTTCTGCGGGATATCGCCCATGACGATCCGGTGAGCCAATCCTTCAACAATCGCCGTCTTGCCGACACCGGCATCGCCGATCAGCACGGGGTTGTTCTTGCGGCGGCGCGACAAGACCTGGATGACTCGCCGGATTTCCTGGTCGCGGCCGATGACCGGATCGATCTTCCCCTGTCGCGCGAGGGCCACCAGATCCCTGCCGTATTTCTCCAGCGCCTGGTATTTCTCTTCGGGGTTCTGGTCGTTGACCTGCTGCGATCCGCGAACCGATTTGAGGGCGTTCAGGACATCGGCTTCAGTCACGCCATTCAACTTCAGGACGCGCTGGGCCTGATCGTCAACCTGCGTCAGAGCGAGCAGCAGGTGCTCGGTGGAGACGAAGGCATCCTTCATCACGTCGGCCTGCTGAGTGGCCTTGTCGAACACCTGCATCACAGCCTGACTCGATCCGACTTGTCCGCCAGACGCGCGCGGCAGCTTTCCCAGATCGGCGTCAACGATGGTCCGCAACTGAGGCACGCGGATGCCGATCTTTTCCAAGAGCGGCCGGACAATTCCCTGCTGTTCGTCAAGCAGCGCCTTGAGCAGATGCAGCGGCACCAGTTGCGGATGCCCCTGCGTTTCAGCCAATTGCTGCGCGGACTGCACCGCCTCCTGAGCCTTGACAGTGAGCTTGTCGGGACGAA
>JAYTIB010000302.1:0-13693 GCA_043732205.1 Schlesneria sp.
ACACCGCCGAATCCAACACCGACAACCTCGGCACGCTCGAGGTACGCGCTCGCGCACGATACAAAAAAACCAATGAGGGCTGCTTGTTTAAGGACTAGAACTGCATTGCAGTGAGCGGACACTGCAGCGGGGTTGATGCCGGCGAAATCTGATTCAATGTGGCGCACCGGATCAGACGGCACCTTGCCAAGGTCCGTTAGCTGCAAATCGTAGGTCTTGACGTGCTTCTGTGTATCCCAGAGTTCGAAGTTAGCGCCATTGCGCTCTACGTAGAACGGACGCGAGACCCCGAGCACATCCAGTCCCTTGGCCTTGGTGATCATCGGGGCGGCGCTGTAGTACTTGAGCACCGTGGCGTTGTGCGCGTCCACTATGTAATTGAGCAGCGGCCGGTCCTCGCGCGGCGACGGGCCAAGTCCGTGCCCGCTGCTGTGGCGGTCAGTCGCGTCGCCGAGGAAGTTCGCCGGCGCGGCCAGAACCTCCGCGAAAAAGAACGCTAGGTGCCACAGCCCCACCCTGTCGTCATGATAATAGACCAATGTCGCCGGCCGGTCGGGGCGGATGTCGTGACTCTCAGTGCCGGTGAGTTTCGCAATCGACTCCAAGGCCACCGCTTGACTGATGGAGGGGTGCGGCGAAACGTTGCCTACCTGGACGACATCGGCGCGGACGCCGACCAGTTCACGCTTCTGGTCCAGTTCTACCACGGCGCTGCCACCGAAGATCGGCACGTCGTGGTGCGTCTGCTCGAAGCGAAGCAGCTTCGTCTTCGTCCCCTTCAGGTCATCGGCTCGCTGGAGCTTCATATCCGGGACGACCTCGGGGCTCTGCGGCGCGGTGAGCCCCCGAACCGCCGGGCGGGCGTCGCCCTCGAAGATGCGGCTGAGATAGAACCGCGCCGCCTCCTCATCGCTGCCGAACTGTTTGGTAACGGACGCATCCCTACCGCGCATACCGCGAGTCGCGCCAGCGAGGCGATTCAATGATTGCAGCTCCGACCGGGTCTTCGACGCTGCCACGAAATTTACCGAAAGGAATGGATCTACCATGCATCACCCATCATGTACGAACTGAATTCGGGGATAGTAAAGCACACGCATCATTCCGAAGACACGCCCGCCAACAATGATTCTTGCCTTTTGTTCGCATGAATAGAAGAGACCGGAACCGTTTCGCGTCTTTCGGTCACAACAACGGCTCCTCGGCTGTTCCTTCTGACGCGATCGACGGTCGAGAGCAGCATTTCCCGCGCATTCGGACCAGATGCCGTGTGTGCGTTATCACTCGACAACGTGGTCATCAATAAGAAAGAGTTGCGCATGTCTTCAGTCCATTCAACACGAGGTAGATCATCTCTGCAATGTGCGGGGTCTCGAAGAGGCGGCGGTTTTCTGCGGGGGTCAGGCCGTTGATGGTACTCAGGGCGGCGAGGTTGTTGGAGCCGGTGGACTCGAAGCGGGACTGCACGGCGGCGTAGTCGATGGGTTCGAGGCCGTGCTGGACCGCGCGGGCGTTGAAGTCGGTGACTCGCTGGGCGTAGGGGGTCTTGGGTTTGTCGGGATACTGGCGGCGGAAGGTTTCATCGAGGCTGACTTGGCCTGCGAAGGTGAGCGAATCAGGCTGGCGGCCTTCCACGGCGTCGATGATGGCTCGCGTGCAGCCGCCGAAGGCTCCGATCAGGTAGACCGGCAGGTTGGCTTTCATCGCGAGGTAGGCTTCCTCGACCAGACCGGGATAGCGGCCGGCATAGCCGGCGAGCGGGCCGCCGAGAAGGACTCGGGCGGAGGTTTTCGCGGTCATGGCCTCACGCATCGCGGTGAAGCAGCGCGCGTTGAGGTAGTCGGATTCGGGCGAGTTCGCGGCGTAGGGCGGCTTCACCTTCGGGTCAAGTTGCAACTCGGCGCGCACATCGTCGGGCAGTGGCAGACGCGATTGCCGGGCACTCGCTTGGAGTTGCAGCACACGCTCGATGGGTTCGCCGATGTGGGCGACCCACGCCAGGAAGTTTTCGAGTCGCAGGGTGGGGTCTTCGGTCTGCTCGCCGTACTGCCGCGCGAGTCCGTGCAGACGCTCGGTGAAGCCGCCCTCGCGCAGATCGCCGCCGTATGCGAGGTTGAATCCGCTCGCCAGTAAATAGCGAGCGAGTTCATAGACGGCATCCTCAAAGTGCGCGTGCGAGAAGCCGAGTTTCAGCAGTTCGGCCGGAAAGGCTTTCTCGGGAGCGGTGGGACTGAGCGACATGCCGATGAGCAGTCGGCGGCCTCCCTCACTTACGCTTCGGGTTGGTGTTTTGGGTTCGCTTTCAGCCACCTGACCTGAGTTCGCCAAGAGGAACATCGGCGTGGTGAGATGACTGTTGGAACAGCAGGCGGACAACAGGTCGATCTCATGCCGACCGAGCGGCGGGTCGGGGTAGACGATCGTTCGCGGCGATGTCGCGGGGGGGACGAGATTGACGAGTTCGGGCGTACAGGCCAGCTTCGTCATCGGCTGCGTGTCGATGCCAAACAATTCGCCCAACCGCGTCACGTTGATCGGGAAGTAACAGAACCGGAGCACTTCCAACAGCAGACGGCCGATGATCTCCTCGATGGGCGTCTGATCCTTCCAGCGCAGCGTCGGGACATTGCCGAGGTACGGAAATCCGTCCTACGGGTCGATCATTTCCTGCCGACTGCCTTATCGACTCTGAGCGGTCGTCGATGAAACATGCTTGGTGAGCCGGGGGGCCGCTAGCCCGGATTATTCATGAGGAACCACGAAATACTCGAAAGACACGAAAGTGAAGAGTGTTGCGATGAGAGCACCTCCAGACATCGCGCGTCGTGCCAATGCTGTCACTTGGGACCAGAACTCTTGTCCCTTCTTCCCTTTCGTGTCTTTCGTGTATTTCGTGGTGAATCATCCGGGCTAACGCCCCGCGGCTGATTGAGTTGCGATGAAGATTTGCCACACCCCGGCCAACAGAGACCGGAGACCGGCCCCGGCACGATTCAACGCCGCCAGTCGATCTGCTGATAGATGGCGAGCAATCGTTCGCCGCGGGCCGGATTCAGTTGTGACACGTGGGCAATCCGGCCGCGCAGGTGCGCGGCGAGGTCATCAACACGGTCGCGGTTTTGTGACGCCGGACCCAACCGCACGCAGTTGGTCAGGATCGCCTTCAACCGGTCGAAGTCGACTCGCGCAACATTGGGCTTGGCGTTGACCACCACTCCCGCAATTGACTGACGCTGATGCGCCCGCAGCACCTGTCGCTTCTTGCGATTGGATTGAAACCGCTCCCGGCGGATGATCTGTTGCACGAGCGGAATCAGTGTCCGCAGCCCGCGCGCCAATTCAACCGGGCCGGAGATCGTCAGGTCATCGGCGTATCGAGTGAAGGTGGCTCCAAACGACCGGGCCATGCCGGTCAGCCGCAGATCGAGATGATAGGCCGACAGATTGGCCAGCGCGGGCGACGTGGGTGCCCCTTGTGGCAGGTGTCGCCGCCAATACGGGAGCAGGGAATGCATCTGTTCGCGGTCAAACGGCATGTTGCCGGGGACGGCGGAAGTGGTCAGCAGGCCCAGCCAGATCGCGGCCTCGCGCGAGTATCCCAGCGTTCGGAAAATCGCCACGACACGAGAATAGCCGACGGTCGTGTAGAAGTTTGTCAGATCAAATTTGACGACGACCGCCTGTCCCACATGGGGAATCGCGTTCGTCAGGATGGATCGCCCGGCCACGAAGCCGTGTGCCGCGGGATGTGCCGGGATTCGGTCCAAGATCTCGCGCAGGATCATGACCTGAGCCTGTTTCAGCGTCTGCTTCGGCGACTCGATCAGCCGTAATCCCCCCGAGCGTTTTTTCTTCCAGGTGAAGTGGTAATGCGCCTGCTCTACTGATGCGGGCCTGCCATACGAGAACCGATGCACCAGCCACGCAAGTTTGTTGAGCGGCAGGCCGAGCCATTCGGCGAGTTGTTCCGGTGTGTGAAACACGGGGAGTCCGCGTTCGAGCAACCGGGCCTCATCACCGTCCCCGCTGAAGTCGAGATAGCGGCCGGTCTGTGAACCGAATCTCGCGAACCGATACGGCGAGGCGCCGGTGACTTCAACAACCGGAGTTCGGCGTTTGTTCCGCTTGCGTGTCGACTCGTCGGTGCGCGAGCGGAACAGGCAAACGCGCGTGCCGGATCGGCGAGCACGCGGCGGATTCCGGATGGCCGCTTCGCCAAGCGGGACGGGATTCGAGCGGGATGTGGGACTCGATGCGGCGTCCGGGACGGAACTGCCAGGCGATTCCGATCGACCTTCAGCCGAACTGCCGCGCGATCCGCCGAACCATTGAAACAGCCATGAAATCAGCCCCATGAAGTGACATCCCGAGACACGCGATCAACTCCATCCGAGACGAGAAGTCTCCAACACTCCACGACCGATCCAGACTTGTTCCAAAGGCCGGCTCGTGGGCCGCACAACCGATCCCGTAGCGAATTGCCGTACGGTCGCAGAGCCCGACCGTACCGGCAATTCACACCACGAATCTCGAACAATGGAGCGACCGCGGGGTAACCCCGCAGCATTCAACACGTCCCGTCAAGGACGTGAGGAATTGAGCTTGTGCGACCCACGAACCCGCGCGCGACATGGTAGCCGGGATGGGGGGGAGTGGATAGTGGATAGTGGCTGGTGGATAGAGGATAGTGGCGGTGGATTGAGACCCAGATGTCTTTCTGCCCATCCACTATCCACTATCCACTATCCACCATCCACCATCCACTATCCACTACCCACCATCCACCATCCACTACTCGCGCAGGATCCCCGCAACAATGTTTGGCCTTGAACCGACTCCGTTTGACCTGCGCTTGGTGGCGTTTCGAATTCCCATTCGTGTGCATCCGTCATTCTGGATCGCGGCCGCGTTTCTCGGTTGGCAGCCGGATCATCTGGATCGGGTGTTCATGTGGGTCATGTGCCTGTTCGTTTCGATCCTGGTGCATGAACTGGGGCATGCGCTGACGGCCGAAGCGTTTGGCTGGGCTTCGGAAATCGTGCTGTACTGGTGCGGCGGACTGGCGTTTTCACAGCGCAATCATGGTCGGACTCCGTGGCGCGAGATCGCGGTCTCCCTGGCCGGACCGTTCGCCGGGTTTGGGTTGTTCGGCCTGACGATCGGCGTGTTGTACCTGCTCCCCGGCGACCAGCCGCTGCCAAGAAACGTCGAGTTCGTCATCACCCAATTGATCTGGATCAACCTCTGCTGGGGGCTGGTCAACCTGCTGCCCGTTCTGCCGCTGGACGGCGGACAGGTCTGCCAATCGTTTCTGATCTGGTGCCGCTTTCGCGATCCCGTCAGGATCGCCCTGCAAGTCAGCGCCCTCGTGGCTGGCGCAGCCTCGGCGTACTTCTTCACGCAGTGGAAGGAGAACTTCGCGGGCATGCTGTTCGCGATGCTCTGCCTGCAAAACGTGGCGAGCCTGCAGGCCCCCCGCCCGTAGGACGGATTTTCAATCCGTCCGACAACAGCGAGTGCGTCATCATCTTTGCAATGTGGGGTCAGGACGACAGGCGACTACCGTAGTCCCGTCGCTCCGCCGACGGGACGTCCGGTCGGCGGAGCGACCGGACTACCGTAACGTCACCGCGTGCCCCGGCACCGAGGGGGACAAGAGAAAGGAAAGCGGAGATGAATCCCCGCACTCCAAATTTCAGAACCCCAGTCCTTCGCCGTTGAGTTCGAACGTTCCGACCGTGCCGTCGGTGATCTCGAACATTGCTGGGAAGCGTTTGACCCACGGCTTGTTCGCGGCGGGGCAGTACTGACGGCTGTTTCCCTCGATCGCGGCGATCGTCGGAATGCGGGCTGCCAAGCTGGCCGAGTGCAGGAACGAATAGCCGGGACAGGTCAGATCTTGGACGCACAGGAACATCCCGAACTTCTGCGCGGCGGCACCCAACAGCAGCGATTCCGTGTGGCCCTTGCATGCCTTGAGGGCCACGCCGGTGTATCCCATTTCCTGCGCCAACAGCAGCGAATCGTAGTCGGTGAGCGATTCATCAATGACCACGGGTTTCAGCTTGGCCGCCTCATGCATCCGGTGGTCGGGATGCGATTTCAAGTCGCGGTGAGTCGGCTGTTCGATGTATTGAATCCGGTCGAACGTCGCCGGCGACTCGTCGCGGATCTTGCTGAGAAAGCTGACGGCGTATTCGGGGTTCGGACACTTCTCGTTGAAGTCGGCCGAATAGAACCATTGCGTGCAGCCGCGGGCGGCCTGGGCTGCTTCGGCCACGCGGTTGACCGACAGCGTGCGGTTCACGTCCCACTCGAAGTCGTCGCCCGACAACTTGATCTTCATATGAGTCAGGCCGTTGAACGGAATCCACTGCGCGAGAGTTTCGGGCAACCCGTCCCCGACCTTCTTGCCGACTTCGGCATCGGTCAGCGGATCGAGCGCTCCCACCAAGTGGTACAGCGGCATCCGCTCTTTCGGCTTCCGGAGTGTGTACTGGTCGAGATACTCACCGGCGAACTGCTTGTCGAGGTATTCCGAGAGGTCGTACGAAACGAACTTCGACGACAACGTGTCGTAACTGTTCAGGCCGTGCAGCCGCCCGTAGGCATCGTGCAGCGCGGCATCGAACGGACTGGCGGCGACCGCGAGGGCCAGTTTCGGAATCGGTTCCGGCAGCTTCAACTGGCTGGAGAGCGTCTTGCCGAGATGCTCGTATTCCGCCGACAAATGGTAGGAGAGCTCGAGCGGATGCCCGGTCTCGGTGCATCCCCACCCGAATTCCACGACGGCTTCGGCGAACTGCTTCATCGCGTCTTCGGTCTGATCGGCCGTGACCTTGTCGGTGGGCCAGGCCCAGATGTTGCCGACGGGCATGCTGCCGAAGCCGCTGGCGTGGCGCTTGCCGTCGCGCGACTCCACTTCGACGTCCACGTTGATCAAGAACGACTTGGACTGCACTCGTCCGCCGAATTTGATGGGAGTCCGGAACGTCACGGGCTCAAAGGCGCAGGCAGCGCTGCGGATGCGGATGTCGGTCGCTTTCGTCATGGTCTTCTAAGAGAGTAGGAGGCGGGGTGCGACAGAATTCGTCGGCCGAAACCGCGGCCGATCTTAGGCAGTCGGCAGGAAATGATCTACCCGTAGGACGGATTTCCAATCCGTCCGGCGTTGACGGACGGATTGGAAATCCGTCCTACGGAAGTGGTCGTTAATTTCCTGCGGACTGCCTTATCGGGGGGCTCCGGGACGATCAACAAGGGACCGGCCTGAAACGGCTGTGGACACGGACTGGCGCTGCGTGGATTCCAGCCGGCGTCATGAGAATTCAACATCACAGCAGGTCTTTCGGCCCAGATTCGGGCAACCGTTTGGAGGTCTCGTTGGCGCGATGGTTGACCATTTTCCAAACGGTGTCAACCCGATCGTGTAATCTTTGCAGGCATTCGGCTGCGGTCGGTGCCATTGCCAGGACGGTGCAAACCGGCCACGACGCTTCAATGCGCGTGCCGGGAACGGGCACGTCCGCCAGTCCGGGGATCTCCCACGTTGAACGACAGTCCCTCGGTTGCCACAAGTCCGGTGACATGTCCGGCGCTGTCATCGTGCGACTGGCATAGAGCACCATTTTGGCGACGACCGGTGTGGCCTCCATCGCGTCCGAGTGCAACCAGCGGCGCGTCGATGCCTGCATTCCAGACCGGGTCAACAACGCCTGCCGCAGAGCCAGTTCGACGATTTCAACCGACGCCGTGTACCGCGGGTTCACCTCCACGATCCACGGTGTCCCGCGTTCATCCCGGATGAAGTCGACACCGAAGATTCCCCGCAAGCCGCTGCGGGTTGCCAACAGTTCCACCGGGCCTGTCAGCCCGTGACGAGTCCGCTCGAATGATCCGGTCGCAAAGGAATCTGGTCGCAGCGGTCCGATGGAGCCGCAGTAAGCGAACGGCTCAGACGCTCCCGACAACTCGTGGCCGGTCAACTGCCGCGTCATTCCCAGGAATTCGATGGAATGACCGTCGCGGTGGTAGAGGGCAGACAGCGTGTCGCCGCGCATGCGCCGCTGATAGTAGACCGGCTCGGCCATGTCGCGCTGGGAACTGCGATCGTCCCAGATGCAAACCGCGCGTCCCCCGCCACTGGAAATCGGCTTCCGCATCCATTGCCCGTCGGCAGGGGCGCGTGAGGACTGCGGCAACACCTCTAGCGCGGGCCATCCCGCCCCACTCAAGGTTTCGGCCACCCAGAAGGGATTCCGGATCAACCGCAGGGCCGCCGGTGAGGTTCCCCACAACGGTCCGTAGCGCGCATCGGGACGTTGCAGCCGCTCGATCAGATCGGGTCGGTTTTCCAAGGCTCCTGTGAAGAACCAACCGTCCGCACGGACATCCGCCACATCCTCGGGAAGGCTGTCGGGAAAGTCCCGCACGGGGATCACCTCGGCGATTTGCCGCGTGTCCAGGTCGGCAAACAGATCGGCACAAACCGGCTGAAACCCCGCTCGAATCGCCGATGCGGCCGCGGCCCGCGTGCTGCCGCCGACAATCAACACGCGCTGTCGACCATCGGGGGGCTCGTCTGGGATTTGGGAAAACGCGGAGGAGACGTTGGTCATTCTTCATCGAACTCGTTTGGCTCAATCCGGAGCCTGCGGCGACGGCGCGGCGAGTGAATCGCGGTGGCAACCATTGCCGTCGCCGTTGGCTCCGGGTGAAACGAATCGTTTCGAGTCGGGGAGCGTTTCCGGGGCGACGCACAACTCCGCCGGAGCGGCCACGGACGAATTGCTGCCGATAGATTTGCCGATTGCAGCGTGACGGCTGGAAAAGTGGTGATGCGATTGGTATCACTTCCCCCGTCCAGCGGCATGAGAGCCGGTCGCGCGACCGGACTCGCCTCCCCAACGGAGGGCGAGGGCCGTCGAGTTCGAGAGTCATTGAAGAGGATTACACCATGTCGTTCTATGTTGGGGAAGCCCTCGTCGGTGAAGGCAATGAGATCGCTCACATCGACCTGTTGATCGGCGACAAGTCCGGTCCGGTGGGCGCTGCGTTCGCCAACGCCCTGGCCAATCAGAAGCAGGGGCACAGCAACCTGCTGGCCGTGCTCACGCCGAACCTGATGGTCAAGCCCGCCACCGTGTTGATCACCAAGGTGACAATTAAGGGAGCCAAGCAGGCCGTGCAGATGTTCGGCCCAGCCCAGTACGCCGTCGCCAAGGCGGTGGCCGATTCCGTCGAAGCGGGCGTGATCCCCAAGGATCAGTGCGAGAAGCTCGTGATCGTTTGCGGCGTGTTCATCCATTGGGAAGCCGCCGACGACAAGAAGATCGTCGAGTACAACTACGAAGCCACCAAGCTGGCCATCGCCACCGCGATGAAGGGTTCCCCCAGCGCCGACGAGATGCTGGCGAAGAAAGACACCGCCAAGCACCCGTTCTCGGGTCTCGACTAACTCTTGCTCGTGTTGCCACCGGATGCGAGTCCCGCTGGCGACAAGCTGCGTCATCTCTGCGAATCAAACGAGACGTGAACCACAGGCCCACGGGAAACACTTCCCGTGGGCCTGTCGCACGACGTGCGTCATCGTTTAACCCGGAGCCAACGGCGACGGGGGCACAACACGGCGCGTTGGCATGCATCGCCGTCGCCGTTGGCTCCGGGTTAAACGATGGTTGCGACGAACTCAGCCACGAATCGACAACCGCCATGAAGAACATCCTGATCCAACTCGACACCGATCCGCTCCCCAGCACGTTTGACCGCGTGGTCGCGGTGGATGCCGGGGCGGATGAGATCTTCAGCTACGGCGGAGTGACACCGGAGAACGTCGAGCCCCTGGTCCACGGCGCGATCTTTACACGGAACCCTTCGGACCTGATGCATACGGCGATCTTCGTCGGAGGCAGCAATGTGCCGATGGGCGAAGCGGTCTTCGGGAGGGTGAAGAAGACCCTGTTTGGACCGTTCTCGGTCTCCGTGATGATGGATTCCAACGGCTCCAACACCACCGCTTCCGCCACGGTGCTGTGTGCCATGAAGCACCTGAATCTGGCGGAGACGTCGGCCATCGTTTTGGCCGGAACCGGCCCGGTGGGATTCCGCGTTGCACAACTGCTGCTGAGCCAGGGGGCGCGTGTGTCATTGGCCTCACGCTCGCTGGAACGATCGCAGCAGGCGTGCGAGCGGCTCGCCCGGATCCATGCGGGGGCGAAGCTGATTCCCTGTGAGACGACAACAGTAGCGGGAATGCAGGCGGCCACCGAGGGTGTGCAACTCGTGGTGGCGGCCGGGGCCGCCGGCGCATCGCTGATCACGGCACAGCAACTGCGATCCATCGCGACGCTGAAGTTGGCGATCGATCTGAACGCCGTCGCACCGGCGGGGATCGAGGGAGTCAAAGTGATGGACAAGGCGAAAGACCGCGGCGGCGTGCTGACCTACGGTGCCGTCGGCGTCGGTGGCACCAAGATGAAAATCCACCACGCTGCGGTTCGCCAATTGTTCGAAGCCAACAACCGCCGATTCGACACGGCCGCGATCTTCGAACTGGGACAACACCTGCCCCCCAAGACCGCGTAGTGGTCGAACAACTTTCAATCGCCCCGTAGCACGGACGCCTCGTCCGTGCGAATCCACCACTACTGATGGACGCACGGACGAGGCGTCCGTGCTACAGCAACTTGGCAAAGCAAAGTCGTTCGACCAGTAGTTCACCGGACTGTTGCGGGGCCGGTCTCCTGACCGGCCCACGCATCCGACCGCCGGACTCCGACGGTGCTCGTTACCGTTCGCCCTGTGATTCGAGTGCAACGCGAACTGTGATCATCGAAGAGTGATCTCCAATCAATGGCAGACTTCCGGGCCTATTTCTTGACCAGCGTCGCCTTCTTGATGGAGTCCAGCTTCGGGAAGTTGGCTTCCAGGAACTTGTTCCCCTCGCTCTGGATTCGTCCCTGTTGTTTGCTCGGCGCTTCGCCGTAGACGCTGTACAGCTTTTCGACGATCTCCATCCCTTCGACGACTTCGCCGAACGGCGCGAAGCCCTTGTCGTCCAGGAAGGTGTTGGCCTTGAAGTTGATGAAGACCTGCGTCGTGCGCGAGTCCGGTCCGGACGTGGCGAACGTGATGTAGCCCTTCTTGTTCGATTTGCGGACCGGATCGTCCTTGATCTTTTCTTCGCGCCACTTGTCCATCACCTTGGGGTCGCCGCTGATCCCGAACTGAACCATGAACGGTTCGGGCTTCTGGACGACGCGGAAGAATTTGCAGTCGTTGTAGAATCCCGCGGAGACCAGTTCGTGGAAGCGCTCCGCCCCCACAGGCGCCCACTCGCGATGGACCTCGACCACAAAGTTGCCGGCGGTGGTTTCGAACTTCACCCGGTAATCGTCCGCGCCGGCTTCACCCGATGTCTGTTGAATGTCGCCGCCCGCCTGGGCCAGTGCGGGGGCCTTGTTCAGCGGCGGATCCCCTTTGACCTGGGCCGGCCCCGACCCGCATCCGACCAAGACGATCCACGTCATCACGAAGAACCAATCCCTGCGCTGCATCGCGTTACTCCTCGAACGGTTTTCTGAAATTGAACGATAGTCCAAACACCCGGCGGCGTGATTTTAGTGATCGTCCGCCCCACAATGAAGCCCGCAGCGCGCCAACTGAAAAATGACACGGCAAGTCGGCGTTGGCGGACCGGCGACTGGCTACTGTAGTCCCGCCGCTCCGTCGGCGGGACGTCCGGTCGGCGGAGCGACCGGACTATACAGTACGGCGATTGAATCTTCCAAACCTGCGAGCGTTCATGCCCAGACCTGCTGCTGATCGAAAGGCCGCGACGCCCCCGGCCGCACACCCGCGGGTAGTCGAAGAACGACGGGCAGGAGTGCCCATCCTCCGGTGGTTCTGGCCGTTTGTGGCGGGTTGCCTGGTGTTACAGGCGCTGTTGGCCGTGGACTGCGCCCGGCGATGGACGCCGACGCACGATGAGTTCTGGCATCTGCCGATCGGACTGCGGATGTGGACGTCGGGGCGGTTCGACGACGACGTGATCAATCCGCCGCTGGTCCGACTCTGGGCGGCGATTCCGCTGGCGCTGGGGGGCGCGGAACCGGGTGACGCGGGTTCTCATCCGGACGTCGGACAAATCGGCGACGCGTTCTGGCGGGCCGGCGGAGACCGCGTCCGGTTTTGGTTTCTGCTCGGCCGACTGATGATCATTCCGCTCTTGGCGCTGACTGGGCTTGCCGTCGTCCTCTGGTCGCGGGCGTGGTATGGCGAGCGGGCGGCACAGGTCAGTGTTCTGTTGTGGACGTGCTGCCCCACGGTCCTGGCCAATGCGGCCATTGTCACTCACGACTTGCCGCTCGCGGCTGCTTGGACGTTGACGCTGCTGGCCCTGGTTCGTTTCGCGGAACAGCCGTCGTGGAAGCGAGCCCTGCTGTTCGGTGTAGCCCTGGGTGTCGCACCGCTGGCCAAGCTGACGGGGTTGGTTCTTGTGCCGCTGTCCGTGGTGTTGTGGTTCGTGCTGCGGGGATGGCGCTCAATCGGATTGACTTTACCAACCCGATGCGTGAGCGAGGGCGAGCGAGAGGGGCCATGCGCCGCGATTCCCTCGTTGACACTTCGGGTTACTTGGCTAACGTCAGTGCCATTCGGATGGTGCCGCCGGGCCGGTGCCGTCGGTAACAACACGCCAATTCCTGACGGCCCGGCAGTGTCGAACCGTGACACTTGCGGACGGATGCTGGTCCATTGGCTGGCGGCGCTGGCGGTGTCGCTCGCGGTTCTCAATGCCGGTTACCTGTTTCGTGGAACAGGCGCATCACTCGGTTCACTGAAGCTGGCCAGTTCCCGATTGCAGGCGATCCAGCGCGCGACATCCGGACTCGGCGGTCTGCCCGTGCCGCTTCCCGTCGAATTCATCGGGGCGTTGGATCGACTGGCACAGGACATCGAGAGGCAGCACCCGGTCTATCTCGATGGGGAATGGAGCGATCGTCCGTTCGCGCTCTACTACGCCGCCGCGCTCTGCTACAAGCTGCCGCTCACCACGCTGCTGCTGGTCCTGGCCGGACTGGCGGGAACGGCGAGGTCGCGTCCGGGGTCGACTGATCGTCGTCACGGCCTGTTCCTGCTGATGTCGGCGCTGGTGCTGCCGATCCTGGCGAGCGGCTCGTCGAATCAAATCGGCATCCGGTATGTGCTGCCAACGCTGCCCGTGTTGTGTGTCTTCGCCGGCCAGTCCGCCCGCTGGCTGGAGGGGAGTTCACGGCGCTGGACTTCGCGCCTGGTGTGGGTCGCGCTGGTGGCGGCACCGTTATCCTTGCGGTTTCATCCGCACCACCTGGCCTACTTCAACGCGATCGCCGGCGGCCCCGTCGGTGGAAGCCATCATCTGGTGGATTCCAACATTGACTGGGGCCAGGATCTGCACGCGCTGAAGGACTACCTCGACCAGCATGATGTCGACGATGTCGGTCTGGCCTACTTCGGCACCGTGATTCCCGCGAAGGTGGGAATTCAATCTCATCAGCCGCCATCGCGGTTTCCGCAGCCGGGCTGGCATGCGATCAGTGTCAACTTCGTGCAGGGACGCCCGCACGCGCTGCGCGATTCCAAGGGCGACCGCATCCAGGTGGGCATTGATGAGTTCGGCTACTTCCGGTTCTTTGAGCCGGTGGCGCGGATCGGT
>JAYTIB010000303.1:0-1966 GCA_043732205.1 Schlesneria sp.
TATCCCGATCCGAAGTACGCGCCGCGCATCGTCTACCTGCTCGGGCAGTTCGCGCAGGAATTGGATCAGTGGGACGAGGCGATCCGGTCGTACGACATCATTCTGCGGCAGTATCCCGACCACAACCTGGCCCCCGACGCGCAGTACAAGCTGGCCCAGTGCTACGAACTGGCGGGCGACTTCGATCAGGCGCTGGAAGCGTACGTGACACTGGCGGCAACCCATCCGAAGAGCCCGCTGATCCCGAACGTCATGATCCGCATCTCCGACTACTTCTACAAAAACGAGAAGTACGAAGTGGCGGCGCAGGTCGGTGAGAAATTCCTCGAACGGTTCGAATCGCATTCGAACGCGCCGCGGATGGCGTTCCGTATCGGCCAGTGCTACTTCAAGGCGAAGAAGTACCAGACGGCGGGCAAGTCGTTCGACAAGTTCACCGAGGTCTTCCCCAAGGACACGCTGTGCGCGGACGCGTTCTTCTGGGCCGGAGAGAGTTACCGCATGGGTGGCAACAACCGGCAGGCGTTCATCAGCTACAACAACTGCCGCTGGAAGCATCCCGACACCGAAGGGGCCAAGTACGCCCGCGGCCGGCTCGCGCTGCCCGAGATGCTCCAGCAGTTCGAAGCCGAGGCCAACAGCGTGGATGACAACAACTGACAGGCAGTGAATGTTTCGCCACCGAGCTCGTCTCGGTGGTTCAACGGCTTTTGCACTAATAGTTTTTCCGAGCATTCAAGTAGCGCAAGAGCCAATGAACCCCTGGGGCAAGCCCAGGGGCGACAGGTTTACAACAACTGACGGGTGCCGAACGAGATTCCCCAGACCAAATGATTCGAGAACAAACTGATGTGGTTCCTTCTTTCGCTGTTGCTGCTTGGACAGGCCAATCCCCCCGGTGCGGCGGCCGATGCTCCCGCCAAGGCTCCTGCGGCAGCGGCCGGTGAGAATGCTCCCAAGGCTGCCGACGGCGCGGCTGGCAATGCCGCGCCCAAGGCCGCTGCCGCGCCGGCTGAACAGCCCAAGGCCGACAGCGCCGCCGCGGGCAAGGCCAGCGACAAGCCGTCGGGCTGGTTGCACGACATGATGCACACCGGTGCGCTGGGCTACATGATCTCCGGCGGCATCTTCATGTGGCCGATCCTGATCTTGGGAGTGGTCGCGCTGGCCGTGATCATCGAACGCTATCGCGCTCTGCTCATGCTGAACTCCAAAGCGGAGGAACTGCGCCGGAAGGTGCGGGAGCTGTTGGAGGCCGATCGTGTCGAAGAGGCGCTCAACCTGTGCGATCGTGAACACGGCCCCGTGCCGGCGATTCTGGCCGCCGGGCTGCGGAAGTATCTCGTGGCCGACCGCCTGGGATACGACGCCGCCAAGACCGAGGAGCAGGTGATCAAGGGGATGGATGATTACTCCGTCCACGTCGTGGCGGCGATGGAGCGCCACCTGCCGATTCTGGCGACCGTGTCGAGCGCCGCCCCGATGATCGGATTCCTGGGGACGGTGCAGGGGATGGTGCTGTCGTTCGCGGACATCGTCGCCAAGATGGGCGAGGTCAACATCGTGGTGGCGGCGGCCGACGGGATCATGGTCTCACTGCTGACGACGGTGCTCGGGCTGGTCGTCGGGATTCCGGCGTTCATCGCCTTTAACTACTTCAACAGCGTCGTCAACGAGTTCATCCTCAACGTGGAGGAATCGTCGGCGGAACTGATCGAGGCGGTCACCATGCAGTTGGCGTTCGCGGAACGGGACGAACAGGCCGCGCAGGTCGCCGCCGTTGGCAAGTAGGGTGCGAGAAGTCTTCGGAACGCACCAGCCGAAGATCGCGTCTCCCACAACGGTGCGTTCCGAAGACTGCACGCACCCTACGCTCACCCACCATTCGTACCGACAGATCGATCCGCCATGAACCGCGAACGTCTCACCAAGAAGCTGCTGGTCGAACCCGCCGCCGTGGCCACGG
>JAYTIB010000304.1:0-5339 GCA_043732205.1 Schlesneria sp.
TTTTTTTCACGAACCCGACTCCCTGTGTGATTGAAAACCAACAACAGCTTCCCAGCTTACTGACCTCCGATCACTGAGAGTTACCCGACCTCGGAATACTGAGAGTCACACGACGCCCCCCGCCGCGAGTGACCTCCGATTACTGATAACTGGCCCCTGACGGATTGGAAATCCGTCCTACGTCATTGGTAGTTCATTTCCTGCGAACTGCCTGAGTATCTGGGATCGGGCGTTCCCGACCACACCACGCACCCCGGCGGCATCCTCGAACCGACCCGGCACTCAGGCGGCCCGCCTGAGCCGTTGTCGCACGCGAGCCACGTGCGCGACAAACGACAAACGACAAACGACAAACCGGTCTTCCCGCTCAATGGCGCTGTGCCACGGGGATGTCGGACGCTCAGCCGTGGAACACGCCGGGATTAATGTGGAAGTGTTTGGCCAAGCGGCGGATGTGGTCTCGTGTCAGTTGGCGTTTGCCGTGCCGCACGTTGGAGAGCGTGGAGTTGGCGATGCCCGTGGCGACGGCGACGTGGAGCTGGGTTTGACCGCGATCGGTCAGCAGACTGTCGAGCATCGCCGCGTCCGAGGCCGGCTCCATCGGATGCGCCCGTTCTTCGTAGGCTTCGACGAGGTCGCCGAGCACGTCCAGATAGTCGGTCTCGCCCTCGTCGAGCTTCGGCCGGTCGAGCAGTTCGTTGATGAGGACAATCGCCTGGTCCAGCTCGCGGTCATTGCGAATGGCCCGCAAGGGGAAACGATGAATGAGCGACAAATAACTGTCGGGTGGCGCAGTACGCCGCCGTTTCGTGGGCAATGCCATGTGGACCACTCGCAACCGGCAATCCGCCGGGGGATGCTGGAAAGTTCGACGTCCAGCAACGTCTTTCAGAGGTCTTTTTTCCAAGCCCCCTGGTCGTAATTCGCGTGCGTCAGCACCTGCCGGACATAGACCTTTCCTCGATTGAAATGAATGTGGGCGATCAGTCGATACTTGTTTCCGCCGATGTCGAAGACCGTCAGTCGGCCCACTTGATCTGCCGAGCCAAAGTCGGCTTTCACATCCTCAAAGCTGTCCCATTCCGCCTGCTTGGTTCGCGTGAACCAAGCCTGCAACGGATTCTTCGCCGGCGGATGCCTGGCCCAAAACGCCCGCAAGCTCTTCTGCGAAATGACATGCATGCTTCATCGGCTCCAAGACATTCGCGACCGCAACGACTTTAGCATTTTGTCAAACGCGACGGCAAGCTCGGATTTGGCAATTCGCGAAAACTCTTCGTGCGCGCCAGCATTCACGGGGCTCGGTCAACTTGGACCAATTCCGCCGGCTGGCTGGGTGGCCGGGGTCGGGCGTCCTCGGCCGCTCTCAGCAGATGGCAGAGAGCGTGTTCCCTCGACGGCCGGGGGCGAGCGAGGACGCTCGACCCTCGACCACACCACCTTCGTCAGGACTTCTCCGAGCATTCGCGGAGAGACTCGCGACGAAGACCCTGCGCGCCGGTTTCTCGATCGCCACAGACTCAAATCCTCTACGGCAGCGACTGCGACGACCGCGTCGGATCGGGTGCCGCCTGCTCGGGTTCGCAGACGATCGCCGCGATCCGGAAACTCGCCCCCGACAAAGCCGCCGAACGGAAGATCCTGTTCGAGAACGCGAAGAAGCTGTTCATGGGGCGGTTGTAATGGGGTGGTCCACGGCCGGAAGGGAGACATCAGGGCATGGCCCTTTTCAACACGGGCGCGAGCGCCGGGGCCGCGGTGGGAGAATCAATGGAACGTGTCCGCCTTCACCCGCGATGGCCTCGTCAACGCAGCGTTCCTCCTCAAACATTCATGTGCGAATTCGCAGTCGTCTTGGCGTTGTCGAACGGCGGTCGCTATAATCCCGCCCTTCCCAGGATGCCGAGAGTCGGTGTTCGGGATGCCGTTTCCCCGAGACTTTGACGAAAGAAGATCAAGCCGTATGCCCAAAGAAGAGGCGATTGACGTCGAAGGTGATGTTGTCGAAGCGCTGGCCAACACGCAGTTCCGCGTGAAGTTGACGAACGGTCACATGGTGCTGGCGCATGTGGCGGGAAAGATGCGGAAGCATTTCATCCGCATCGTGCCGGGAGACCACGTCATCGTGGAAGTCTCCCCCTACGATCTGAACCGCGGTCGCATTGTGTTCCGCGAGCGTTAAGCCCCGACCGGGTTGCTCGTGTCGAACGTTGGCCACCGGCCCCCCGTGCGCATCCTCGCGGACGGTCTGTCCCGACGCTGAGAGACTTTGATTTTTTCGCCACTGGGCTTGTTCCAGTGGTTTAACGGCCTCTGCGCTACTCGAAACTCTCGTGAAATCCGAGTAGCGCAAAAGCCGTTGAACCACCGACGCAAGGTCGGTGGCGAAACAATCACACGCTCTGACTGTCCCGACGCTCTCTGTTCCGACAAATGGTTGGTGTCATGTCCAGCGATCTTCCCGCCGCGCCCAACAACCAAACGCTGCCGTTCGTGCAACTGTTCACCGACGGCGCCTGCCGCGGAAATCCGGGGCCGGGCGGCTGGGGTTGCATCCTGCGGCATCCCGCGTCGGGCACCGAGAAGGAACTCTCCGGCGGCACAGCGCTGACGACCAACAACCAGATGGAAATGCAGGCCGTCATCTCGGGGCTGGAGGCACTGAAGTCTCGCTCCGAAGTCGAAGTCGTCACGGACAGCAGCTACGTCGCCCAGGGGTGTGAATCCTGGATGGCCGGTTGGAAGAAGAACGGGTGGCGGCGGCGCGAAGGGTCGTCTTGGAAGCCGGTCAAGAACGTGGAGCTTTGGCAGCAGCTCGATCAACTGCTGGCCGCGCACAAGGTTCGCTTCGTCCACGTCCGGGGCCACATGGGCCACCCGGAAAACGAACGGTGCGACGAACTGGCCGTCGCCGCAGCGCTGGCCATTTCCGGGCGCTGAGCAGAACCCGTTTGCCAATTTGCATTTTTCAATTCGCAATTTGCAATTCCCGTTCATCGCGTAGTTGCTGAAGGCCCGCGAGATACTCCCCCGCCAACGCGTCACCTTCGCGCGGAGCCCACGTGGCGAAGTCCTTGTCGTCGATCGGCGAATACGGCCCCGGTTTGACTTCGAACACGACCGTGTCCGGTTCCAGAATGAAGAACGTGTGGAAGATCCCCGCGGCCACATCGACACCGAACACGTTCGATCCCGCGGCCAGATCGGTCATCTGTTCCACACGACCGGACTCGTCGAACGTCACGAAGCAGAGCGACCCGCGCAGCACCAGGATGCATTCCGCCTTGGGTGGCAGCACGTGACGATGCGGCGGGACATACGTTCCCGGTTGCATCGCGTTGAACATCCGGTGCAGCGCGTCGTCCGCCGACTTGTGCAGTGGCAGGATGATCCGTCCGCGATCGCTGGCACGCGATCCCCGCACGGCTTGATCGAGCAGCTCCGCGGTGATGAACGTCACCGCGGTGGATGGCGCGTCCAAGGCGCGGCGGGTGGCATCCATCGAACTCGTTTTACCGGCCATTTTCACCTGCTTCAAACGCGCCACGTGCTGTGAACATCAGGTCCATCAGGTCAGTATCTCTTTGAGCACCCGCGCACCGCCGACGCCCGTCAGTTTGTAGTCGCGGCCGCCGTATCGGTACGTGAGCTGTTCGTGGTCGATACCGAGAGTGTGCAGCAGCGTGGCGTGAATGTCGTGCGGATGGACTTTGTCTTCCACCGCCTTGATGCCGAATTCGTCGCTCTGACCATAACGCATCCCGCCCTTGATGCCGGCTCCGGCCAGCCACATCGAGTACGCCGTGCCGTTGTGGTCCCGGCCGTCCTTCTGTTTCACATGCGGGGTTCGTCCGAATTCACCGCCCCACATGACGAGGGTGTCTTTCAGCAGGCCGCAGCGATCCAGGTCGGCGAGCAGTGCTCCCAGCGGTTGATCGACCTCGCGGCAGTTCTTTTCTAGGTTGGCTTTCAAGCCGTTGTGCTGATCCCAATTGGCATGGGTGATCTCGATGAACCGCACCCCCGCCTCGGCCAATCGCCGGGCCATCAGGCACTGGCGGCCGAAGTTGTCGGTCGGACCGCCGCCGATGCCGTACGATTCGAGAACCGACTTCGGTTCCTTGGAAAGGTCGAGCACATCGGGGAGCGCGTCCTGCATGCGGAACGCCAGTTCGTACGACTCGATCACCCCCTCGACCTCGGCGTTGACTTCCTGACGACTCAGCAGATTGCGGTTGAGGGACTGCACCAAGTCCAACTGGTCGCGCTGCAGTGTGCCGGGCAGGTGTTTGGAATCGATGTTGCCGACGCGCGTGTCGGCGACGTGCTGACCTTCGCGGCCGATCGCGGTCCCCTGGTAGATCGCCGGCAGGAAGCCGCTGGAGTAGTTCTGCGCGCCGCCGAGATTGTTGGGCGGGTTGATCGTCACGAAGCCGGGCAGGTTCTGATTGTCGGTTCCCAGGCCGTACAGCGACCACGCTCCCATGCTCGGACGCGCGAAGCGGAACTCGCCCGTGTGCATCATCATGAACGCCTGCGGATGATTGGGGACATCGGTCCACATGCTGTTGATCACGCACATTTGGTCAGCGTGACTGCCAACGTGCGGGAACAACTCGGAAACCGGCAGACCGCTTTCGCCGTGCTGTGTGAATTTCCAGGGCGACGCCAACAGCTTCCGACCCTTGTTTTCCGGGGCATCTTTGCCGTCGTACTCTGTCAGCGACGGCTTGTGATCGAACGTGTCGACATGCGACGGGCCGCCGCGCATGCAGGCGTAAATGATCCGCTTCGCCTTCGCGGCGAAGTGCGGCTGCTTGGCAGCCAGCGGATTCACATAGTCCCCCAGCGCCCGCTCGGCACACAGGCCGGCAAACGCCAGCATGCCGAAGCCACCGGAGACGCTCTGCAACATTTCGCGACGAGAAAAACGCATGGCAAGTTCCTTTCGACCCCTGCGGTTGTCGACGGACGGGATGTTCGTCGAATGATTCGTGATTGGCAATGTCGCCCCAAAACGACAGTCGTACGAGACAGTAGTGATCGGCGCAGAAAGTACTGTCGCAATGTCGCCTTTCGCTCCGCGAAAGGACGTTCTTTCGCGGAGCGAAAGACGACAGTAGTTGATGCGCCGATCCTAATCGACATAACGGAATTCCGCCGAAGCGAACAGCGCCTGACAGAACGTGGCCCAAGCCCGGACGACGGCGCGGCCCGGATCCTTTTCCACCTTCGACATGGCGGCTTGGGACTGCTTGACGAAGTCAACCGCCTGCTCGGATTCACTGGCGGTCGGTTCACGATTCAGGGCGAGTCGAAACGCCAGCGCGACGCGCGCG
>JAYTIB010000305.1:0-5335 GCA_043732205.1 Schlesneria sp.
CACCGCCACGAGACCGCTGAAAATCACGACCGGTGACATGGCTCGCTCGCGATGGCCGCCGTAAACTCTTGCACTACATACGGCAGTGCCATTCGGGTCGGGACTCTTTGAATCGAGTGCCCCCTTTGATTTGCTCCAGCACAATGATCGCCGCCCGCTGCACCACCGCCCGCGATTGAGTCCGCGACCGACGGAATTCCTCCAACACCGCCAACGGTTTCTCACTGACCTGAATCTTCGCCGCCGTCCCTGGTATCTGTCCGCCTCCCCACCTCACCATCAAGGTCTCGGGGATATACGCAAACACCCGATTCCGTGAAATATCATTTCCGTGGTGCGACACGAGTGCCTTGCCGCTCACGTCACGCTGCTTTCAATACGAATGGCGGAGACCCGGGATTTGAAAGGCGGACGGGCGGGAGTACTCATCCTCCGGTCAGCGGCTTCCGAACGGCATCGGGAATCCCAGCGGCGGGCCGCCCGGCATGGAGGACGCCATTTCTGTGAAGTCGGTGATCAACTGGCCGGAGACGCTCAGTTGGATGTTGAGGTGCGAGCCCGATTGCGAGACTTGAATCGAATTCATCACCTGTTCGGCACCGTTCATGAGCTTCAGCAACTGTTCCGGTTTGACGAACGGATTCGCGGGCATGCTCTGCAACTGCGTTTTCGCCTTGGTGAGTTCCGCCTTCCCCTTTTCCAGGTCGGCCTTCGCCTTGTCCGCGTTGACCTTGGCGGCATCCGATGTCTTGAACACCCCTTGAACCGTCACGCGGATGTCCGAGGAGGCGTTGGCACGGACCAGCACGGTTTCGGAATTCTGCCCACTCGCGAAAGAGAACGGACTGCCGGCCATCGGGTTGCCGGTCGAGGCGGATGGTTCGACCATCGCCATCACCAGGTGATCGCGGTTGTTCTTCGCGAAGGCGAACTTCGCATCGGAGGGATTCTTCTTGCCGCGTTCGATCAGCGCCTTGATGGTTGACTCGGGCCCCCGGACGAGTGTCTTCGGGTCCGGCTGGAACACCGCCGAGTCGTTGGCCATCTTCAGGTAGGACGATCCCATGTGTGACATCTGCTTCGCGGCCGGGTCTGCCGACTGCAACGCCGCCGCATCGATCGGCTTCTTGGAGCGGACGAGCATCACCCCCGCATTCGATTGGCCGTTCGCGGGGACTCCCACGATCATTTGATCCACGTCCTGCGGTCCGACCCCGACGTTCTTGGTCATTTCGTCGACAAACTTCTGTCCCCCCGGACCGTTCTTGACGGACTGGAAAGCATTCGCCGCCCAGATGTCATCCACCTGAACCTTGACGTACCCCTGAATATCCGCGGGGAGCCAGTCGACATCGCTGGAACCGCTTCCGCCGGTGAGCGACAGCATGGCGAAACCGCCGCCACCGAGGACCACCACCACCGCCAGGATGATCGCCACGATCGTCACGACCTTGGCCGAATCGCCGCCCCCTTTTGACTTCTTCTTCGACTTCTTCTTGCCGCCGCGCGCGGACCGTATCCGGCGTGTCTTGGGACCGTCGTCGCCGTCCGCATCGTCGTCCTCATCGGGTGGCGGACCGTAGTCATCCGGGTCGACATCCAGGAACCTCATGTCATCGTCATCGGACACTGTCTTCTTCTTCGCGAGCTTCGCCGGAGTCGGTTTCGAGTCTGCCGCGGCGGTCGCGACGAACGCTTCCCCGCACTTGGGGCACTTGATCTTCTTCCCCTCAAGGTCGGGATTCTTCAGCTTGAGCTTCGCACCACAATGGTCACAAACAGTGCTGAGCGGCTCGGTCATGGCAAACCTGAATGGGAGAGGTGACCTCGGACGACGTGACACAGGTCGCACAGACTAACGATCCATCACCCCGGCCTTCAATGTCATTTGACGGGCCAATGCGTTTCGTCACCTGAAGCAATCAGGGCCATCGCCTTTTTCAACGTAGGGTGGGACCAGTTCGCTTGGAGCGCCGGCCCACCATCGGGCAACATCGAGAATTGCTGGTGGGCCGGCGCGGCGAAGCGCCGCTGGTCCCACCCTACATCTTGCTCAGATTCAAAAAGGCATTGGCCCTGCTGAAGCAATGCCGTCAGGTTGTTGAGGCGGGGCGCGGTTGCGAGCGGCGGACGCATTGGAGAACTCCCCCTCATTCCGCTGTGGGTTGCCGAATGGCCGCGACGCGCGACGGGGCCTGTAACTCGAAGACGACAACCTCCTTCGATATACTCCCCCCGCACCTGTTCTTCCCCGGATGGCGTCCGTGATGGATGTCATTGGGCGGATGTCGGACCGGGCACTGAAAACCCGTTGGGTGGAAACCAGTCAACACGTCGGCAGGGAAGGCTTCTCCGCATGTCCACAGCACAACTTTCGTTTCATGACAAACTCTACGCGCTGGCCCGGAACTACTGGTGGTGCTGGCAACCGGAAGTGGTTTCCGTCTTTCAGGATCTCGATCCCATCCGCTGGCGGCAGCTCGATCACAATCCGATCCTGCTGCTGGACGAGTTCACGCCGGAGCAACTGGAACACCGCGGACGCGAGGCCGTGCTGCATTCGCGCGTGAACTACGCCTACCGCCGCTGGCAGGAGTACATGAACTCCAAGCACACGTGGGGCGATACACATGCCGGTGTGCTGGGGAACAACCCGGTGGCGTATTACTCGGCCGAGTTCGGGATTCACGAATCGCTGCCGAACTATTCGGGCGGTCTGGGTGTGCTGGCCGGCGACCATCTGAAGAGTGCGTCGGATCTGGGCGTTCCCCTGGTCGCCGTCGGGCTGTTCTACCAGGAGGGATACTTCTCGCAGCAGATCGACGAGACCGGCTGGCAGCGCGAGATCTACCCGTACGTCCACAACATGCGGCTGGCCGTCAAACCGGCTCAGACCGCGTCGGGCGAGCCGGTGATCGTGCAGGTGGAGACGCGCAAGGGCCCCATCTTCGCCAAGGCGTGGCAGGCGGATGTCGGGCGCATCAAGCTGTTCCTGCTCGACTGCGACATCGAGCAGAACAACGCGGAAGACCGCAAGCTGACGGCCCGGCTGTACGGCGGGGATCAGCGCATCCGCATCCGCCAGGAATTGCTGCTGGGCATCGGCGGCACGCGCGCCTTGACGGCGCTGGGATACCAGCCCTGTGCGATTCACATGAACGAGGGACACTCGGCGTTTGCCCCCCTCGAATACATCCGGATGCGGATGGTGGAGGACGGACTGACGTTCGACGAGGCGATGCGCAAGGTGATCTGGCATTGCTGCTTCACCACGCACACACCGGTTCCGGCCGGACACGACCGCTTCGATTGGAACCTGTACGAGGAGCATCTGGGCCCGATCTCCGATCAACTGGGGTTGGGCGCGTCCGGCCTGGTCGGTCTGGGGCGCGTCGACCCCAACAACCAGCACGAGTCCTTCTGCATGACGGTGCTGGCCTTCAAATGCAGCCGCCGCGCCAACGCCGTGTCGAACCTGCATGGCGTGGTCAGCCGGCGGATGTGGACCAGCCTGTGGCCGTGGCGTTCGGAGGAAGAGGTGCCGATCGGGCACATCACCAACGGGGTCCACGTTTCCAGTTGGCTGGCTCCGCAAATGCGCTCGCTGTACGACCGGCACCTGCCGCTGGAGTGGTATCTGAAATCCGGGCAACCGGAAGTGTGGGCCGACTTCGACGACGTCACGCCGGGTGAACTGTGGGAGACGCACCAGTCACTGAAGAATCGGATGATCAACTTCGCGCGCGGCCGGATGCTGCGCCGCGCCGAGCGGATCGGTTCGTCGCAGGCCGAGATCGAAGAGATTCAGACCTGTCTGGACCCCGAAGCCTTGACGATCGGATTTGCCCGCCGCTTCGCCCCCTACAAGCGGGCGGATCTGGTGCTGCGGGACATCGAGTTCCTCGGGCAGATCGTCGCCGACTCGAAGCGCCCCGTGCAGTTCATCTTCGCCGGGAAATCGCACCCGGCCGATGACAACGGCAAGGCGATTTTGCAGAAAATCTTCCGCCTGACCCAGGAGCCGGGGTTCAAGGGCCGGATCGTGTTGCTGGAGGACTACGACATCAACCTGGCCCGCCACCTGGTGCAGGGGGTCGACGTCTGGCTGAACAACCCGCGGCGACCGCTCGAAGCCTCGGGAACCAGCGGCCAGAAAGTGGTGCTCAACGGAGGGCTGAACTGTTCGATCCTGGATGGCTGGTGGGCGGAAGCGTTCGACGGTCAGAACGGCTTTGCCATCGGCAGCGGCAGGTCGCACGTGAACCAGGAAATCCAGGACGATCGCGACGCGAAGGCGCTGACCCAGGTTCTGATGGAGCAGGTGATCCCGTTGTTCTACGACCGCGATGAGGACGACGGCCTGCCCAATGCCTGGATCGCCCGGATGAAGCGGTCTGTGCGGACACTGGGCTGGCGATTCAACGCCGACCGCATGGTGATGGACTACGTCCAAAAGGCGTACATCCCGGCGGCGGGCGGTCTGTCGTGCGACATGGGACGGATCTGATCGGCTTCGAAACTCCAAGCGAGAGATTGAATTCCACTGACGCCCGGCTTCTGTGGCATTGAAACCTCGCACGTCTCTGGTGAGGGCGTGCGAGGTACACAGATGCAGGGCCGCAGACCGTTGAACGAAGTGTGGACGGACTTCGCCGAGGTCCGCGACTCGGCGACGCATCGACCGACGTCGCCTTAGGATCGGCGCAGAAATTACTGTCGCATTGTCGCCTTTCGCTCCGCGAAAGGACGTTCTTTCGCGGAGCGAAAGACGACAGTAATTGATGTGCCGATCCTTACCGGTCCGTCGGACAACCACTCGCCTTCAGCACTGTTTCCTGCACTGCCAGGTCGTGCATCGGCGACCAGTCGAACATCTTTTCCCCGCGGATCACTTTGGCGAAATCGGCCGCGTCGCCGACGTATCGTTCATAACCGGGGACGGGGACGTCCTGGTATCCCTTGTGATACTTGCCATGCTCCTTCGACAGCGCCAGACGCACGATCTTCGGGGCGTCCATCGGTTCGATGTGCAGCGTCCCTTCGGTCCCGCACACGACAAAATGCCGGCGTGAAAACCCCTCCACTTCCAGCGCCGACGTCTTCACGGTCGCCAGGGCGCGGGGATAGGTCAGCACCGCCAGCATGTTGTCCTTCAGCGAGTCCTGCTGCCGTCCGGCATGCTGATGATAGGGAGTCACGGTCTCGGGCGCGCCGAGCACGTCGATGGCGATGTCGATCACATGGCAGGCCAGTTCGAACATCATCCCGCCGGAGTACTCGGCGTGCTTCAGTCGATTGGCGGCATCGACCACCTTGCTCATCACGCAGTGAACTT
>JAYTIB010000306.1:0-1962 GCA_043732205.1 Schlesneria sp.
CAGCAGGGCGGCCACGAGGCACACACAGCCCAACAATCCCGCCGTCGCGCGATGACGTTGGTGCGCGGGGACTGTGACGGACGGAACTCGATTGGCAACAATAGTGATTCGCATGGTTCTACTCCAGCTTGATGGATGACGCGGGTTCGAGCGTGACGGGCAGTCCGGCAACCGCCGTGTGCGTGGGCGTCGGCTGGTGGAGTGAACGTTGACAATTCGCAACATCGCGGCAGTCATTCGTTGTCGGTTCAGACTCCATTGGCCGGTTCGCAGGGGGTCAAGGATTACGTTTCGCCACATCCCGTTCAAGTCGGTGCGGTGCGAATCAAGAGGAAGACCCGTTCGTTCGCGCTCAATCGATTTCAGGAGCCGCGGATTTGGAAAAGGATGCGGTGCGTCCCCGGTCGCGGCCATTAGAGTTGTGGAGGGAGCAATGGAGACTCATGCTCCCCACGCCAGACGACTGATCCGCGTGAACCGTGTAGGGACATCCGACCTCCGCTTCCGACCACCAGTTTTCCAACGCATACTCCACGATGCCAACACCGGCCACCATCACTTCGGGACTCGGCACGCCCGCCGCAGAACGCACCTCCGCGTTGGCGCAGGCGCTCGGATCGTTGATGGACCGGATCGGACTCCGTCTGAGTCTGCAAACGTTGTCGAGGCCCGATGCGGCCGGTTCACTGGAATTCAACCGGCTCGAGGCCGAAGTGCTGCGGCTGCATCGTGAGCGGGCTCAGATCACCGCGGAAAATCAGCTTCTCAACGAGATCATCGGCCGGACCGCGCCGGCCGGGGCCAGCCGGCTCTTGCAGCGGATGATCCCCCAACCGACGGAAGGTCTGGCGGCGGTGATCGACTTGTCGACATCGGTTCGGACCACGCTCGCCGTCCGCGGAGCATCGCTAAACAGCCCATTGAAACACGTAGCTCGGACGCCTCGTCCGAGCGAATCGCAACTGGAAAACACGGACGAGGCGTCCGTGCTACGGGATTTTCAACAGTCTGTTGATCCGGACATCAGGATCAGCATCTCCGACCAGACGATGGAACAGTTGCAGCGCGAGCCACTGTTGCTCCGCTCATTTGAAATCCATTCGAACAACGGTGGCAGACCGGCGACAATCGCTGTCCATGATTCCAGTCCAACGAACAGTCTTGCACGGGGCACGTTCGATCGCGATCCCACCGCCGAGCTGTTCCTCGTCCCGCTCAAGGACGACGATAAACTCGTGGGAATTCTGGCGACGACGGCGCTGTGGCCCGGCGGACTGCGGCGCAGCGATCAGGTCGAGATCCTCGGACGGCTGGGCCAGACCATCCTGCGCCGATTTCTCCAAGAGCGCCATCATGAGCAGCATCAGATCGAGTTGTGGCTTGCGCACGAGATGCTGCGGTTGAAGTCGATCACCGACCGGGCGACGGACCAGCCCCTGGAAACATTGGGCGAGTTCGCCGCGCGGCTGTGTGATGCCACCGAGATGGACCGGGCCGCGCTCTTCCTGGCCTCGCGCCGGGCCGGTGATGTCGCCGCACCCGCCGTCGAAGCGGGGACACAACTCACGCCCACGATCACCGTCGAATGGCGGAAGCACGAGACTCAATTGGCCAACGGCTGCATGACGGCCCCACGCGGCGAGGTCTTCGACAAGCCGCGTCTGGAGCAGATGGGGATCGACACACTCTTGGGTCGGGCGATCACCTGCCCATTGCAGTTGGCGGGAGAACCGCTGGGAGCTCTCGTCCTCAGCCGACGTAACCACGACGCGCTCCCCGCGAAGACCGTCCGGCTGATTGAATGGAGTGCCGAGTTGCTCGCCCAGACACTGCAACGGATCTATCGCGACGCGGTCATCCGGCGGCAGGCGCGTCACGACGGCCTGACCGATCTGGCGAACCGGCGCACGTTCGACACGCTGCTGGCGGGCGAAGTCGACCGGGTGCGGCTGGGGCTGTCCG
>JAYTIB010000307.1:0-13637 GCA_043732205.1 Schlesneria sp.
GCCATGCGGTTTGACATGCACGTCCGCGACAAACTCGCCGCTCTTGGCCAGGTGCCGCGCGAGCAGCAGCTTCGTCGCCTGGACCACCCGCTCGATGTCGTCCGCCTCATCCAGCGGGATCGCTTCCACGTCATCTGTGTAGAGCAGCGGCCACTTGTCAGTTGTCATGGCAGGATTCCTTTGAAAGCGTGACGTGGAATTGTCTTTGACGTAGCGAGCGTCGCGCAGTCTGGGGTCGGGTGTTCGGTTTTTCGAAATTGGCGGGAGGCCAGTCTCATTGGCAATCCAAGTCCGCTGCCCGCCAATTCCGAAAAATCGAACACCCGACCTCTGTTTGAAAAACTTGACTCAATCAGCCAAGGGGCTGTGCAGGATCAAGTTCCGAGAGATCTGAAAGTAACCCGCAGCGTGAGCGAGGGCGGACGCTTCGGGCGACGGTGATCTGAAATCGACGGGACCACGGCGCGTCCGCCCTCGCTCACGCTGCGGGTTACTTGAACTCCGACGCCAACTCTCGGAAATAGAAAATGCACAGCCCCCAAGTTTCAAACTCGCAGGTGTCCACGCACCCGCTTGCTACTGCTTGAATCACGTTCCTTCAGCACGGGTTACTTGGCGAAGTGCTGGCGGACACGGTCTGCCACCTGACCATCCGTCAGTCGGTCCGCCGTTTCCGATTCGACGGCGTGCGCCGGAAACTTCCGGCTTTCGAGCCGCTTTTGAAACTCGCCTTTCGCCTCACCGGGGCCAAGGATCAGAACCGAGTCCGCACCATCCAGGCACGTGAGAACCTCGTCGAAGTACGTGTTGAGTTGGGTCATGAACTTGTGCTCCTGCGTCTTCTCGTGAGCAAAGCCCTTGGTCCGGTCCGGCTGTTTCGAGCCGGGATCGCCCGTCGAGGCGGACGCCTTGTCCGTGTTGGACTCGATCTGTTTGATTTCCTCGCCGCCATCCTTCATCAGGACCACGACCGCCTTGTGATGGTCAATCCACACGCCCGCTTGAGTTGACATCGTGTTGCCTTTCTTCGTCAGGATCACCTGACTGGTGTGCGTTGTTTAAGAGGTGAGAGTCGACTTTCAAAGTACCCGCAAGAATGCGACGAGGTCGGTCTTCTCGTCCGCGGTCAGCTTGAGTTCCAGAATGAGGTTGAAGAATTCGACGGTGTCGTCGAGCGTGAGCAGTCGGCCGTCGTGCAGGTACGGCGGTGAGTCCTTGATGCCGCGCAACGGAAAGGTCTTGATCGGGCCGTCGGCCGTCGCCATGCGACCGTGGATCGTCTGCGGCTTGAAGAAGCGCTCGACCTTCAGGTTGTGCATCAGGTTGTCGGTGTAATACGGAGCAGGGTGGCATGTCGCACACTGCGCCTTGCCGAAGAACAGGGTCTGCCCGCGCAGCTCCGATTCGCTGGCCTGTTTCGGATCGAGCTTGCCGAACACGTTCAGCTTCGGGGCCGGCGGGAAGTCCAACAGCGCCTGGAACTCGGCCATGAAGTGGACCTGGCTGCCGCGTTCCAGAATGCTGACGCCCTTCTTGGTGGCCAGAGTCGGGTCGCCATCGAAGTACGCGGCCCGTTGCTCGAATTCGGTGAAATCTTCCACGCTCTTCAACGCCCGCTGCGATCCGAACAGACGTTGGATGTTGACGCCGCGCAGTGAAGGCGTGTCGATCCGATGCCGGAATTCCTGCGGCCGAACGTCGCCGGCCAGATGCGTGGCGGCATTGGTGTGTCCGTTGGCGTGACAGTCAAAACAAGTCACGCCACGACTGGGCCGCAGCGAGCGACGGTCGTCCGTCTGGTTGAACTGCTGTTGCATCACGGGAGCCACCAACAGCCGAAGTCCCTCCAGTTGTTTCGGATTCAAGATGCCACCCAAGAGTTCTTGGAAGTTGTCCATCGTCACGAGCTTCCCCTGCGACACGTCGCCGAGATCGGGGCGCGTCGTCAGAAACATCGGCGGCGGAAACTCGGGCAAGAAGTGGTCGGGCAGGTCGTAATCCAGGTCGAAGCGGGTCAGGTCGCGGGCCTCCTGCTTTTTGATCTCATCAATGTGGAACTTGGGAAACAGCATGCCCCCTTCCGGATGATTGGGATGAGGCAACGGCAGGAATCCGGCGGGAAACAGCCCCTGCTGCTGAATGTCAGAGGGGTCCATCGCGGCCAATTTGTTCCAGGTCTGCCCGTCGGCCAGTCGGACGCGCACGCGCTCCTGCACGGCCTTCGAGACGGGCTTCTTGCGCGACATCGTCACGCCGGGTGCCGGGTGATCGCCCAAGTCGTAACGCGCGTGGAGCAGGTCGAGATGCCGCTGTTGGACCGCGGCCTTGGCAGCCCGCATCCGCGTCATCACCGCCGCGAAGTCTTCCGGCGCGACGACCGCAGGCGTGACGACCGCGGATTTGATTGCGGCGCTCTTGGGCGGTGGCGGCTGCTTGGCGGCCTCTTGGGCGTGGGCCACACCGAGCCACAGCGACAGGACACTGGAGACTGCGCCGATCATCACACGTTGTTGTCTGGTCGTGGTTGTCATGTCATCTCCTTCGTTGAATTGCTTCACCTGATCAGGCGCTCTCGGCCTCCGCCGGATCGTGACCAAATCGTGCCAGCATCAATCCTGCCGCGGATTCCTTCACGTCGTCCTCGGTGGTGAGATGGATCGTGACCACCACCGACGAGTCCTCGATACTTTTCACGGAGTGCATTTCTCCCCCGGTCAAGAACAACATCTGCCCCGCTTCCAGCGTTTGCCACTGGCCGAAGACCTGAAACTCGACGCGGCCTTCCAGACATTGCACCGTGATCGGGCCGGCGACCTTGTGGGGGGGAGTCTTCTTTCCCGCGGGCAGAATGAGTTGGATGATCTCCAACTGGTCCGACTTGGCCAGAGTGGTCGTGACGGCCTGTGCGAGACGACCCCCCAGGGGGCGGATGTCGAACACCTCTCCCGGTTCCGCATGATGAATCGCCATTGAAACTCTCCCGAACCGGCGGCTAACCCGGATCATTCACCACGGAAAACACGGAACTTCACGGAAGGGAACAAGAAAAGGACGTTGCGTGAAAGCGCCTTCTCTTGCTCGACAAACGCAGCGCAGGACGTCGACTTGTTGCAACTCTTCCATTTCCGTGTGATTCCGTGTTTTCCGTGGTTCCTCATGAATCATCCGGACTAACACCTTGCTGCTCACAACCCCAGTTCTCAGGCTTGAAGACGGGCTATGCCTTCCTGGCTCCGACGACGATCAACACCACACCACCGGCAATTGCCAACCCGCCCAGGATGGGGGGCACGGGCCACGTCCTGTTGGTGTCGGCGTTGACTTTGAGCGGCCCGACATCAATCACGACATCGCGGCTCGTGTACGGGATGCCCCGGTAGAACAGTGCGATCGCTCCCGCTGCGATCAAGATCACACCGACAATTGCCAGGACGTTGTTGCGCATGGAAGCGAACTCCTTCAGCGTTCGAGTTGTGAGAGTCGGCCACGACTGAATCGATGTCCGGCCTTGCCCCCGAGTTCACTCTCGTGGGCGAGGTCTCAAGAAGTTGAGGATCGCGACGAACAACGCGGCACCAATGATGGACCAGACAATCGGAAACGATTGGCCTCCGATCTGGATGGCAAGAATCTCGCCCAATCCCATGAGGTGGGCGAGCCATGTCCCCAGGACCGCTCCGATGAACCCCAGCGCAATCGAGACCAGACAACCACCGTGGGAGTAACCGGTGAGTCCCTGTGCGAGGCTTCCACAGACGCCTGCAATCAGTAGCAGCAGCAAAAACCCGCCGAGTGTCATTGGCGACCTCTCGCTTTCTCAATAAATCTGACGTGCGCACCACCGAGCTTTAACGTCCCAACAGGATCAAACTACCGGCAGCGACCGCCAGCACCCCCAAGATCGCGCCCATGTTTGCAAACGTGAGATGCACGAAAGGCTGCAAGCCCGTGATGACGAGCCAGATGCCCAGCAAGAGCATGCCCAGGTTTTTCGTTCCAAGCCATTTCATTGCCAATCTCCTTCCGTAATCCAAGTCAATCGGGCCGTGATGAACTCACGTCATTGCGGCTTCGATTTTGCGTTGTCGCTGGCCGGAATGCCCGAGTCCGTGGCACCTGCCTTCGTCGTGCCGGTGAGGTCCGTCACCTTTCCCTTCACTGTCTGGCCATCCTGTTTCATCTTGTCCGGGTCCACCGTCAGGTTGACATCGACCTTGTGACTTCCCGTGTCGCGGTTGTGGCTCGATAGGACGAACCAGCCCCTGTAGAAGCCCAGGCCGATCACGCAGAGCGCCATCACAATCACCACCCGCCAGAATCTTTGCATGACTCAACTCCTTCATTGCCGGTCGCTGTGTTGTCCGTCTCCGATTTGGAAACGACGTTGAGGCACTGGCCTCGTCAGGCCGTCAGTCGCGTATCCACAAACAATCCGAAGTGGTAGATGCCGTGGGCACCGTGCGGGGTGCAGAGCGTCGCCACCGCGTCGCCTTCCCTGGCATTCTTCACTTCGACGAAGACCATGGAATGACCGGCGTGCAACTCCGCCGTGCCTTGTTTCAGAATGTCCTCCGCGCTCTCGCCCCACGAGGACGCCTGCGCGATCCGTTCCAGCAGGTGCAGCCCGTCTTCGCCGCGCAGCACCTGGATTGTGTCGTTGGGGAATCCGGCCGTGTGGAGGGCTTGAATCACCGCGTCGCACGCCGTGTCGGTGTCGACGAAGGCGACGGTGTGACCCTGAAGGTCCGGCAGTACCGGGGCATCATTCGCATGCAGCACATTTGTCATGGGATCAACCCTCCTCATGGAAACGGGAACTTGATTCACGGGACTCGCCACACGCACACATTCATTACGAGCCCGGGACCGACCGGGCCTGTTCAGGACTCCACGTGTTCGCTGCCAGTGGCGGAGATGGCGGCGACCACGGCGCACCTCAGCTCTCTCCAGGAACTTTCCATGTCCCGCATGGCATCCGCATTTGTCACCGCCTCGGCACTGAGCGCACCCAGTTTGAGCAGCATCTTCGCGGCCCGGTCGCGCGAGGTCTCCAAACCCTGGATCGCCTCGTAATATTCGAGGGCCTCGTCACCGGAGGCCTGATCCGCATAGTCCGTCAGGCGGTCGATCTCCGTATCCAGAGCCCTCAACGACGCCCCTCGTCTCTCGATGTACATAGTCTTGGTGAACATGATGCTGTCTCGCCGGGAGGGTTATGCACGAAGAGTAGAGGAATCGTCGTTGAGAGCGTCCGGGTGGCCGCCGTCCGTTACTTCTTGGGCTTGTCAGGCTTTGATTCAGGCGTGGGCTCGCCCTTCGGTTCAGGTTTCGGCTCGACCCTTGGCGTTGGCCTCGGCTCGGGCTTCGGCTCAACCCTTGGCTCGGTCTTCGGCTCAACCCTTGGCTCGGTCTTCGGCTCGACTCTCGGCGTTGGCTTCGGTTCGGGCTTCAGTTCGGGCTTCAGTTCGGGCTTTGGTTCAACCTTTGGCACGGGCTTCGGCTCGACTCGCGGCGTTGGCTTTGGTTCGGGCTTCGGTTCGGGCTTTGGCTCAACCTTTGGCACCGGCTTCGGCTCGACCCGCGGCGTAGGCTTTGGTTCGGGCTTCGGCTCAACTTTTGGCACCGGCTTGGGCTCGGGCTTTGCCACCGGCTTGGGTTCCCCCTTCGGCTCGTCCGTCGTCACCTTGGGTTTCCCCTGAGGCAGTTCCGGTTTGGCTGTCTTGACGGTGACCGGACCCGGCTTGGGCGGCTCACCTTTCACGGCAGCCTGTCGCGGCTTCGGCTCGATCTTCATGTCGTGCGCGGGTGTCTCATGCGCCTTGGGCGGAGTGTGGTCCTTGTCGAGCTGGGTGGACGCCTTCGCCAGAATCGGCGACGGGGGAAGTTTCATCGTGGTCGGCTTGGTTTCCGCAGCCGGCTTCTCACCCGGCGTCACCGCCGCGTGGGTCTCCAGCTTTTGACGTGTCTCGCGGAACTGATGAACATCCTGGGCATGCTTCGCGAGTGTCGCCTGCTCGGCCTTGGTCACCGGCTGGAGTTGCAACGCGGTGTCTTTGCCCTTCGCCAGTTGGTCGAGTGGCGCGGCAACCAGCAGTCCCTTGTCGCTTGATGCGGCACCGCTCTTGATCAGCGCCTGCTGCGCCGCCAAAGTGCGCGGCGGCCGCGCGCCCTCGTTGGCGACACGATTTTGGAAGTCGGTCTGGACGGTCTGCGCCCATGTGGTGTTCTGCCGATTCTGCCAGAGCTGCTGGGCGTAAAACGGATCGTAGCCGTACCCGCCGGAGTTGAACGAGAACCACGGGTAATACCCGCCATTGGAGTAGTTCGAGCCGTAGTAGTCCCCGAAGTAGTAGTGGTTGTAATTCGGCCGCAGGAAGAGCTGGTTGCCGAACACCGCCGTGCTGATCGCCATCGCCGGCGAGTACGTGAAGCCCTGCTGCGAGTAGACGTTTTGATTGAAGTACACCGGCGCGTAAAGCACGCCGCGGCGGGCAACCGAGTAATCGTAGTATCCGCCGACGTAGACATAGCCCCGCGGTGACCAGAGGTACTGGGCGGGCACCCACATCCAGTTCTGCTGCGCGGTCATCCAATAGCCCGGACGCCAAGCGTAGCGGTTCTGATTCCACATCCAAATCCCGGGCGCCCAGATGGAGTTCGCCGACGGCGCGGCACCAATGGGGCCGGCTTCGACCGTGGCGGGGGGCTCGGGGAGGTATTGATTGTCCGTCAACGCGGCATCGGCCCAGTACCCGGACGTCCACTGGACTCCGGTTCCGGCCGGGCTCCAATATCCCGGCACCCATTGGCGACCGGGGGGCAGGGCGCGCCAGATGCCGCTGACCCAGAGGTAATCTTCGCGGTCATTGTCCCACGCCCAATAGCCGGGAATCCACGCGACATTGTCGCCGGCGGGCCGTTGATCGGGGGGCAATTCCGCGATGGCGGCGGGCGGCGCTTTCGGCACCACGATGCCCGGCTCGGGATTGAACGTGACGGTTTGCGCGAACGCCTCATGCACGGGACCGCGAACGAGGACTTCCACCCCGTCCGCCGTGCCAGGCTGGTCCTGCTGCGCCAAGGCGGCCCGGTCCCAACCGACGCTGCCGCCAATCACCACCAGGGCGATGGCCAGACACCAACAATGGGAAGTTCGAAACAGGTTCATGATCGTTGTCCTTGGCAAATGAGATTCATCCGTTTGAGTCCTGACCGCGTGCAGACACGATCCGCCGCTGCTCAATGACGGATCTGACAAACGCACTCCCCTTGGAAGTGCCACTACATGTTTTCCTTCGCGTGAGGCTCCCCCGTCCCCCCGAAATGGCCGATGCGCCGTTTGGGGTCTTGATCCGAGATGTCACCCGGAGAGACGATCTTTTTGACTGTCTGTTTGCTCGTGTCATCCTTGCCGGGCTGCGGATGCGTGGGGTCTTTCTGCGGGCCTTTGTGAGTCATTTGTGTCACCTCGTTTTCAACATAACGCGGGCATCCATTCGGAGTGAATGTGACGCCGTCCACGGCGGTTACTTTTCGGCCACGGTGAGTTTGAACTCGGTCTTGGCATCGACACCCTTCGTCGGGTGTCCCGTCACCTTGATCGTGAAGTCACCCAATGCGGCGTCGTCCGCCGCGTGGAACGTGACCTTCGCTTCCTTGTCCCCGTGCTTGATGACGTGGTTTTCGGGATCGATCGTGATCCCCTTGGGCACGTCGTCAAACTTCAGCGTGACGTCCTCGTCAAAGTTCTTGCCCCGGGTGAGGCTGATTGAAGCGGCCTTGGTCTCACCCTGCTTCAGGTGTGTGGACAGGGACGGGACGCTCAGGTTGAACGTCTCCTCGGCCTGACCGAGGACCGGCTTCTGGACCGTGGTCGTGGTTGTCGCCGGCTTGTTGGGAGTGGTGCTGGGTGTGTTGACCGCTCCCGGTCCTCCCGGCGTCCCCTGTGAGCAACCGTTCAAGGCCACCAATGCCACCACCACCAAACCTGCATGCAAACTCTTCATGATTCATCCCCCTTCTGAAAAACCGGACCCGTTCGTGTCCGCACACTGCGAGATCGACACGGATCGTTTGGATCGTCTCTTGTCACAGCCGGAACGGCTCACGGCTTCATTGTTTTCAAGAAGTCGTCGAGTTCCTTTTCCGCCTGCTCCTTCGCGTAGCCGTACTTCGTCTGGAGCAGGCCCGCCAACTGGTCGCGTTTTCCGGCGATGGTTGTCAGGTCATCGTCGGTCAGCTTGCCCCACTTCTCTTTCACCTTGCCGGTGACCTGCTTCCAGTTGCCCGAGATTTGATCCCAGTTCATGATTGTCTCCTCAAAAAAGTGTCATTCCGGAACAGTCCGATTGGTCGATGCGCGACCATGACTCCTGTCGCCATTGCTCGCAGACGACATGCCGCTGGCCATGAATTCCATTGATTCGCGCCCCGTGTCGGGACTTTGGCAACGTTGCGCAAAGCACCGGTTGATATGCGATTCCTGCACACAAGTGGGCGCGGTAAAAACTCGCCCACTTGTGCGGGAAGTTGTCAGAAGCCGCGGGGGATGTGCCCCAACAGGATCAGAATCAGCACAATCACCAGCACCAGCCCCAAGCCGCCGCTCGGGCCGTAGCCCCAGTCGCGCGAGTGGCCCCATGTCGGCAGTCCCCCCACGAGCAGGAGGATGATAATGATCAGCAGAATGAGTCCCATGGCAGTTTCCTTTCGTAGGAAGGTTCGTTGTGCCGCCGTGAACAACCGTTCGCAGCGGCGGATGCTTCGACGTAGCCTCCATGAGTTCTGCTGCGAAGCATGCGGAGTGTCGGTTACTGACCAGCACTCCGCGTTTCAGCAAGAACAGTCGCTTGATGCGTTGTGTCCCAAGGCACCCAGTTAGAACTCGGCATGCTTGTGGATGCAGTCAACCTGAGTCGCCATGCTCGCGTCACCCTGTTTCGTGGTCACGCGGATTTTCATCCCCGCCTTGAGATGGTCGGCCTTGCACGCCGTGCCGTCGCAAGTCATGGTCGCGTCCTTGGCCAAGGTGTGTGAATGTTCCTTCCCCTTGGAATCCGTCATCACCAGCTTGTGGTCGGTGAGGCTGACGAACTTGCCCTCGTGCGTGTTGGCGAACAGTTCGTGCTTGTCGATGGCTTCGACATGGGTCACGGCCTTCGTGTCATCATTCTTCGTGGTGACGCGGATCTTCATTCCGGCCTTCAGATCCGCCGCCTTGCAGGCGGTGCCGTCGCAGGTCACCTTGGCGTCCGCCGCCAGCGTGTGCGAATGTTCCTTGCCGTCCTTGTTCGTCATCATCAACTTGTTGCCGGAAACACTGACGACTTTGCCATCGTGCGTGCTTTCGTGGGCATCCTTGGCCGCCCACGCGGGCGAAGTCACAAACATCGTCACGGCCACGGCCGCGATTGAGAACATGCGGTGAGACATTGTTTTAGCTTTCATTGTGAATGTTCTTGGACCATCAAACGAACGCAACATGCGCCCGTCTTTCCCCGGCCCTGGCAGGCCAGACTGACATTCGGGCTTTGCCAATTGATCTTCACGGCTTACTGCCGTGGAGAAGGTGAAACAAGGCGGGGTGCTGGCTTCTGGCCAGCCCCCGCATCTCGGTGAGTTCACTCGGCGGACGACGGGCGTCCTCAAACGGACTGAGCGAACTTGGCCTGCTTGTCGAGCGATTCGATCTTGGTGGCCACGTTCTTGTCGTCCGTCTGCGTGGTCACCCGGATCTGGCTCCCCACCTTCAAATCTCCAGTCCCGCAGGCCGCTCCGTCACAGCAGACCTTGGCATCCGCCGCCACCGTGTGCGAATGTTCCTTGCCATCCTGGCCCGACATCACCAGCTTGCTGCCTGAAATGCTGACGAACTTGCCGTCGTGCGTGTTGCCGCAGGCTTCCGGTTTTCCCGCCGTGGTGGCACACGCTTCGGGCTTTGCAGTTGTGGTGGCACACGCTTCCGGCTTGGCGGATGTGGTGGCGCATACCTCCTGTTTTCCGGTTGTGGTGGCACAGGCTTCCGGCTTGGTGGTGGCCACGACGGACATCGCCACCTTCTTGTCATCCATCTTCGTGTCGGGTTTTGTCGTTGTGTTTGCGTTCATCAAATTTGCCTTTCCAGGCGAATGAGCTTGGACCTTCAAACGGACGCAACATGCGTTCGTCTTCCACCCACCCTCTCGGGCTGGCGGAGCGTTTGGTCCGCGCTGCGTGCTGCTGGATCGTGGCATCGATCCAGACTCCATGCGTTCGGCACGCTCTCGAAACCATAGGGCGGGAGATCCGTTTTCTGACGGGACGTTGCGGCAGTGTCGGTTGTGGCGTCGCTCAAGTGTGCGCGATCCGGACCACTGTCTCCCAGGGGAGTGAACTGGCAACGAACTGAACGAACCTGTGAAGTCTCCCGTTATTTCTGTGAAGCACCGGGGTGCGTGTTTTTGCTCATGACTGTCTATCCTGCGAGAAGACCAGCACGCTGTAGGAGCCGATGCTGATTGTTCCAGCCGCGGGGAATCCATCGTGTTCGATGGCGTTCGCGTCGTCCGATTCGTCGCCTTGTTCCGTGCCGGCGACGACATCGGAACAAGCCTGATTTGCAAACGCGCTGCTGTAGCCATTCCAATCGCTGTTCAGCCGCAAGCGCCACGTTCCCGGCGACGGAAAGCCCAGCGTGTAATTCGCGTGAGCCTCGTGCGAGAGATTCACGACGACCACGACATCATCACCCGGTCCGCCCTGGTGCCAGCGGTGAAACGCGATAACGTTGTCGGCCTGATTCTGATGGAACACGTTCAGTCCAGAACCTGACAGACCTCGGGTACAGCCCGTCCGATTGAGACGCAGATGAACCAAGTCCCGATACATCCGCAGCAGGCCGATGAACTCCTCCGACTTGTGCCAGTCGAGTGGCACCGAATCCTGAAACCACCCGTCCTCCAAAAACTCCTGTCCCTGAAACAGCATCGGGATGCCCGGTGCCGTGAGCACCAACGCCGACGCCAGGGTGGATCGCTTTTGCGCAAACCAGTTGTTGGAATCTTGAGCATCAATTTCCGAGGGAATGCGGGACTTGCCGTTGGCTACCTCGTCGTGCGATTCACTATAGATCACGCGCTGGAAAGGGTCGCCGTTGTAGTTGGCCCCGAGTGCCCCGTGAACGCTGTCCAGCGACCGATGCTCATCGTTCGGCGTGATGACCGCAGCGCGGATCGGGTGGACAAACCGACCGTCCCATTGGGCCGTGAAACCTGCACCTCCCTGATCCTCCGGCTTCGTCATCCGGTCTTCGTTGTGCAGATCCTCGGCGATGGTGATTCGTCCCGGAAACCGCTGTTTCACCTCGCGATTGATCCACTGAGCCAGACTCCAGGCATCAGGCAGGTCACCGCCGGGATCGCCGTCTCCGCGCACGGACCGCATATACACGGTCATGTCGAGCCGCAGGCCATCGACGTGATACTCCTCCAGCCACATGAGCGCGTTGTCGCGGATGAATTGACGCACTTCCTTGCGGCCGTAGTCGGGGCGAGTCGCCCCCCAGGGCGTCTCGGCCCGCCAGTCGCCGTAGAAGTAGATGCCGCCGTGACCGTTCTCACTCCAGCCGTCAAATTGCCAGAGGTCGAGATCGCTGGGGCCGAAGTGGTTGTAAACCACATCCAGAATCACCCCCATGCCGGCCCGATGCGCCGCCTGGACGAACCGCTTGAAGCTCTGTGGACCTCCGTAGGATTCCTCCACCGCAAAGATGCAGGCGGGGTTGTAGCCCCACGACAAGTCTCCCGCGAACTCGGCCAACGGCATGATTTCGATGACGTTCACGCCCAAACGCTGCAAGTGGTCGAGCTTCTGAATGGCTTCGGCAAACTTGTCCGACTTGCCGTCCTCCTTGTCGTGAAACGTTCCCAGATGCAGTTCATAGATCACGAGTTCGTTGACGGGCGGCAGGTGGAAGTCGTCGCCGTCCCAATCAAAGTGTGGCTCGTGGACCACCGCGTTGCCCACCGAATTGGTCACCTGCCTCGCATAAGGATCGATGCGCAACAACTGCTTGTCGCCGTTCAGAATCCGGTATCGGTATTCGTCGCCAATCGAGGCCTCGGACAGATCGGCGTACCAGTACCCTTCACCCTCCTGCGTCATGGGGTGCGCATCGGACGACCACTCGTTGAATGATCCCGTGACGGCGACGGATTCCGCGTGCGGTGCCCAGACGCGAAAGGCGACACCGAACTCGTGGGGCATCGCCCCCATTCCCACTTGCACCGGTTTGCTGACGATGTTCGGCATCGAACGATTTCCTTAACCCTGATTCATTCACGGTCCCTCGTGGAACAGTCGCATCCTGGATGTCGCCGAGTTCCCGCGAACCCGGCCCAACTCAATTTCACAGACCGAGTTCTTGCGAACCCGGCTACATCTGCGAATCAGCGCGTGCTCAATCGATGTCCGCGAAGTCGACCTGATTGATGAGCGATTCGATCTTGGTCGCCACGTTCTTGTCGTCGACCTTCGACATGATCCGGATCTTGCTTCCGACCTTGAGATCCCCGGCTGGGCAGGTGACGCCGTCGCAACAGATGAAGGCGTCCGTGGCCACGCGGAACGAGTATTCCCGACCCTCGTTGCTCGCCATCACCAGCCTGTCGCCGGAAACGCTGACCAACGTGCCGTCGTGGAAGTCACCAAACGTCTCGCTCTTCGGCGCTGTGCCGAAGGGGATCACGATCGACTTGTCCGCGGCGTTCGCAGGTGCGTCGCCAGTGGTATTCATTGGCATGCCATGTCCTTTTCTCAAGAGGTGATTCCGCGGGCTGACTCCCAATGGCACTGACTTCACCCGCAAAGTAGCAGGCACATTCCATGTGCCGTCAGCAAGTTGCAGGCAACGGCACATGGAATGTGCCTGCTACTTTCTGAAGTCAGTCTCATTGGGCTGACACCACCTACCTCACTCGATTTGCGGGTCATCCACGCGGAGAGATCTACGGCTTCAACGTTTTCATGAACTCGTCGAGTTCCTTCTCCGCGTGTTCCTTGGCGTAGCCGTACCGCTCCTGAAGCATGCCGGACAGTTGATCGCGCTTGCCGGCGATCACGGTCAGATCGTTGTCGGTCAGCTTGCCCCACTTCTCTTTGACCTTGCCGGTCATTTGCTTCCAGTCGCCTTGAATTTGATCCCAGTTCATGATCAGGACTCCTTGTTAATGGTTAATGCTTGCCTAAATCGACTTCTTGGATGTTGCATACATGTCCGCCGGTGCGCCAGCGCCTGCTGTGACAACTGCCACCGGTCGCGCCACTGGTTCCGGGGCGGGTGGCGGACTGGCGACGGCGGCGATCGTCGCCGCCGGGACGGGTGATATCGGGGTCGCCGTAACGATTTGCTGTGTCGGCGTGGGTGCCACTTCAGCCGAACGTGCCGAGTGTCCGATTTGACCCACAGCCAGGCCAATCAAGAACAGCACAACGCCGGTAAAAATGAATCCATAGACGTACAGAAAGGCAATGTCGGTGCCGTTATGGTTTCGGAGATAGAAGAAGTAGACGATTGACCAGACGTCAATCAATCCCCCCAACGTCAGATAGATCAGTGATGTCGTGGCGGACGATGCTTGTTTTGAGTCACCCAACATGGT
>JAYTIB010000308.1:0-13613 GCA_043732205.1 Schlesneria sp.
CGCACGATTCGTGATTCATGACGGTTGGCATCCGGTGGATGTGCTTCTCGCGGCCGGAATTTATCGGTTCAAGCCGTCCCGTCGGCGGAGCGACGGGACTACAGTAGTCCCGTCGCTCCGCCTACGGGACGGCTTGAACCGATAAATTCCGGCCGCGAGAAGCACATCCACCGGATGCCAACCGTCATGAATCACGAATCGTGCGCTGCTCGCCACTGGTCAATTCGACACCTGTCATTCGCATTGCTGTCGTTTGCCCTGTCCTTCGCGCTGAGTCCGTTCGCTCGCGGTGCCGATTCACCGTCGTACGATCTCGTCATACGAAATGGTCGCATCGTGGATGGGACGGGGAATCCCTGGTTCCACGGTGATGTCGCCGTGCGCGGCAACCGCATCGTGGCCGTCGGACGAATCCCCGCTCAGACCGGAACCCGTGAGATCGATGCCTCGGGGCTGGTCGTCTCGCCCGGATTCATCGACATCCATTCGCACTCGGACACCCTGCTGCTGGAGGATGGCGGCGCGCCCAGCAAGATCCGGCAGGGTGTCACCACGGAAGTGCTTGGCGAAGGGGAATCCGCCGCACCGTCGCTCGGAAAGCTCGCCGCGAAGAAGCTGAGCGTCAACGGCCGCACGCTGCAATGGAGCACGCTGAAGGAATACTTCGACACGCTGGAACGCGAAGGGGTCGCGGTCAATGTGGCCTCGTACGTGGGTCTTGGTTCCGTCTGGCGCTGCGTGATGGGCGATTCATTCGAACGCCCCAGCGAGGACCAGCGGCGGCAGATGCGGGAACTGGTGCGTCAGGCGATGGACGACGGTGCGATGGGTTTGTCGAGCATGCTGGCCCAGCCGCCCGGCTCACTGACCACCACCGATGACGTCGTCGATCTGTGCCGCGAAGTGGCGCAGGCGCGCGGCATCTACTCGTCACACATTCGCAACGAGGGAACCGGCGTCTTCGCTGCGGTGAAGGAGGCGATCGAGATCGGCGAGCGTGCCAGGATTCCCGTCGACATCATCCATCTGAAGATCGCCGACCAGCAGTATTGGGGACGCATGCCGGAGATCATCGCGTTGATCGAGGCCGCGCGATCACGCGGCGTCAACGTGCAGGCGCATGTCTACCCCTACACCCGCGGCAACAACGATCTGGCCAGCATCGTCCCCCCGTGGGCTCACGAAGGGGGAACCACCAAGCTCCGCGAACGGTTGAAGGATCCCGAAGCACGGGAGCGCATCAAGCGCGACATCCGCCAGGGACTCCCCGGCTGGTACAACCACTACACCGCCGTGGGTGGCGACTGGAGCCGGATGCTGATCAGCAAGGAGACTACGTTCAAGGGACTGACGGTCGATCGGGTGCTGGCCGAGCGGGCCAAGGGGAAGACCCCGACACCGGAGCCGCTGGATGTCTTCCTCGACTACCTCAGCGACGAGGGCGGCAGCGTCAGCACGGTGTATGCCCACCACACCGAAGAGGACATGTCGGCCGCGCTGGTGCAACCGTGGTGCTCGATCGGCTCGGATGGTTTGGCGTTTGCGGTGACGGGCCCGCTGCGCCGCGGCAATCCGCACCCCCGCAGCTTCGGCACGTTTCCGCGGGTGCTCGGCGTTTACGTCCGCGAGTTGAACCAACTCCGGCTGGAAGACGCGATCCGCAAGATGACATCGCTCAACGCGGCCAAGCTCGGCCTGCGCGACCGCGGGCTGATTCAACCCGGTCAGCACGCGGATCTGGTCGTGTTCAACCCCGCCACGATCATCGACAAGGCGACGTACACGGAGCCCTTCCAATATCCGGAAGGGATTGTCCATGTGATCGTCAACGGTCAGGTGGTCCTGGACGACGGCAAGCCGACAGCGCTGCGTCCCGGCCGCGCATTGCGGCATCGCGCCGACCCAGGCCGTCCCGCCGACGGGACTGCTCCGGACAACCGGCCAATCTCAACCGCGACCCGCCAAGAATCTCGATAACTTCATCTTGGACGGATCGGCAGATTCGGCTACTTTCCGCGCGCGGCATGGCCTGCGTGATCGGCGCGGGAATGCGAATGCCGGATTCAAAAATCACTTCAGGAAGGATCTTGAAGCATGTCTCGACTCTCAGGTCTCATGGAATGTGCTGTTGTCCGACGCGGGGCGCGGCTGGCGGCATTGGTGCTGAGTGGTGCCGGCCTGCTGGCATCGGCACTCCCCTCGTTGGCCCAGGGAGTTCCCGCCCAACGCGCGACGTATTCCCGCGAGGATGCCCGCGAATTGATCGACGATTACAGCAATTCCCTGCAGGATCGGTACGGCAAAGGCCGCCGTCCGACCGCGCCCGCCAATCCCGGGGGGGGTGTGACGGCGGAGATGAAACTGGTCCGCCCGCTGATTCGCAGCTTCTCTGAAAACGCGTCGCAGTTGACCTACTCGATGAACGACCAGATCGGTCGCTTTCCCGGCTTGCGGTCGCTGTATTCGGACGCCCTGACCGTCAGCGCCGAGGCGGTCGGACTGGATCGCCACGCGGGTCAGCAGGGCGATCACCACGAGTTATTGGATGACTTCGAACAGTTGGACGCCGACTGGCGCGAGCTGGCCTACAAGCTGCAAAACGTGCGCGGCCTTCCCGCCGAAACACGCGACTTGATCGCCAACCTGACGTCGCTCGATCAGCAGGTCCGCAAGGCATTAAACACGCAACCGCAAATCAACCGCCAACAGATGTCGTTGGAAGCCGCGGGAGTCGCCGGCGACTTGCAGAATCTTCTGGAGGACATCAGCGCGGAACTGGGTCGCTCGCCGCAGGCCCAGCAATTGATGATTCAAACCGGCAAGGCGCGCCAGCAGATGCTGACGATCGTCTCGATGTGCCGCGACAGCCAGATCGACACCTCGGTTCTGGTGCGGGAATACAAGAGTTTCGAAGCGGTCTGGCAGCCGCTGGCCCTCAAGCTTCAGTCCGAAGACAGCCGCTATCTGGAACGAGACATCCGGCGGATCAGCCTGTCGCTCGGCAAGATGCACCAGGTGCTGCTGCTGCCGCAGTCGGTCGACAAGCCCCAACTGGCGTACCTCGCCGCGACCCTGAAGAAGGACATCGATGAATTCTTCGCGCGGACACCGCTGATTCTGGTCATGCACCTGCCGAAGTCGGGTCGCGCGCTGGGGACGGCCGATCAGCTCTATGGAGTCTGCGAACATTTCGTGGACCAGGTGAATCGCGGCGAGAGCCACGATGAACTGGTCGATTCGTTCCGTTACATCGAAGAGGCGAACCGGGGTTTCTCGGACGTGTATGGTGCGATCAACAGCGACCGCGCCGTCGCCGCGCTGCAGCGCATCGAACAGACCGTCGCCACGATCCGCACCGTGCTGCATGTCCAGCGCGAGGACTTCGATCGCAACGCCGCCAGCGATTTGGCGGCGTCGATTGAGAACCTGACCGAGCAACTCGATCTGGCCACGAAGCAATGGCTGGCGAACGACCCGCAGTCGTTCACCACGGCCTGCCGACAGGAAACAGCGATCCTGGTCCGCCATGCCGCGACCATCCACAACGATCTCGTGCGCGGAGTGCCGGTGGCTCAACTGCAAAGTGAAATCGACCAAGCCTACGAGCACTGGCGGACGGCGTACAAGTACCTGGTCAAGTGCCAGACCGATGACCGCCCGGTTCTCGGACGATTGTCAGGCCGGTTGACTCCCGCGCTGGTGGAACTGCGGACGATGATTTCGCAGTCGACGACCGAGCAGACCGCCCTGCGGCCCGTCCGGCGTTGAGCGAACGGTTGATGACGATGACTCACGCGAAGACCCGGAACATGTCGAGTGTTCCGGGTCTTCGAACTTGAGGCACATCGTCGCGGCGGAGCATTCGGTCAACTGACGGGCGGCCCTTGATCGACTTGGTATGCAGGATCAGAATGCCTGTGGCATTCATACTCCACGCGGCCACAAGTGAGACGTTTAGCCCCAACGCCATCGGCGTGGGCGCGAGCGACGCGTTGCCCCCATTCGCTCCCACGCCGATGGCGTTGGGGCTAAACATCGAGGTGAACCGCATGGCAAGTTTCCGCGGGATGATCGGGCAAGTGGTCGTGATCTGGTGTGCCGCCTCATCAACCCAACCGGTGTCGGCGCAGCCCCCCGTGCCGCCAAAAGTCCGACCAGAACCGTCGTCGGGGGCATCGTCGAAGCCCCGGACCACGAGCGTCGAAATCAAGTTGCTCACCAGTGCCGATGGCGGTGGTTTGCACGCGCAGCAATGGAGCAAGGTGCTCGAACCGCTGGACGTCTCGATTCAGATCCAACGCTCCACGTTGAATGACAAGCCGGAAGTGCGCGAACGGAACGTGGGGACGCTGCGTTACGTGACCGCCGTGGGGACGCTGGATCGGTCCGGCAAGATCAGCTTTCCGGGCCGCAGTTTCGATGCGGCCGACGGTCCCAAGCTGCGCGAGTGGATCAACGAACTGAAGACCTACGGAGCCCAGGGAACCCCTGAGGGCCAGCCGATGTGGGGCCTGTCGAAGGAACAATTCGCCAAGCTGTATGACAGCCTGCAAGAACCAGCGGAAGCTGAGTTGCTCGACCTGCGGCTGACAGAGGCGGTTCCCAAGCTGCCGTTGCCCAAGCCGTACCCCGTCCGGTTCAGCCAGGCCGCGACAACCCTGTTGGAACAGACCGGGGCGAAGAACCGCGTGCGGCAGGACGTGCGCGGCTTCAGCACCGCCACGGCGTTGGCGATCATGCTCAATGACTGCCGCCTGGGTTACCGGCCGAATCGAACCCCCGCCGGTGGATTGGAACTGCTGGTCGAGCCGCTGGGACAGCGCCAGGATTTGTGGCCCATCGGCTGGCCCCTGCAAAAGCAGCGCATCAAGGCGGCTCCGAAGTTGTTCGCCATGACGCCAATCGAATTGAACCAGGTTGAGCTGACCGACCTGCTGGTGACAGTGGCCGAACTGACCGAGACACCGGTCATGCTCGATTACTACGAGATCGAGCAGAAGAACATCGATCTGTCAAAACTGACCGTCTCATTCAAGCGGGCCGAGACATCGTGGAGCGTGGCCCTGAAGAACATGGTGGTCCCCAAGAAGCTCTCCCGCGAAATCTGGCAGGACGAAGCAGGCCGCGCGTTTGTGTGGATCACAACCAACCGCCCCGGCCGGCCAGTGGCAGAGTAATTGCTGGCGACTGGTGTCTGGAGAAACCGAGGCTCACCGCGCTGGCTTGCGGTCCCCCGCCTCTTCTCTACCCACTATCCACCACCCACTATCCACTACCTCACTTGTGCCCCGGATAGTGTTCCAGGAACCGCGCGAGCAGGTGGAAGTCGCTGCCGGGGATGATGTGCCGGACTTCCGTCACCAGATCGGTCGGGCGGACGAGTTGTTCGAACGGCACGTACTTCAGTTGCATCTGGCCCTCGACGGAGACCATCACGCCGCTGAGTCCCTGTTCGGCGAGGGCGCGGTAGGCTCCGACGCCCAACTGGCTGCCGAGGATCACATCGATGGCCAGCGGCCGCGCGCACCGGGTTTCATAACCGAGCTGCAGCGGGGTGAACTTCTTGTCACGTCCGGTGTGTTCCTTGTAGCTGGTCGCGACCCACTTGGCGACCTTGCGGTACAGGTCGACTTCCGAGACCTTGATGTGTCCGTGATCGTCCCGCTTGATGCCGATGAGGTATTTCGCCGGCAGCAATTCCGCCAAGCCTTCGGCGAGGACGATCACTCCGAAGCCGCGGCCGTGGTTTTCACGGACGCGGATCGTGTTGACCAACTTCGCGACGAACAACTCGTGGTCCATGATCTCGTGTTCGACGATCTGCTCACCGGGCTGGCGGATGTCGCCATAGCCCATGAACGCCCCGTTCTCGTCGATCACGGTCTTTTCAATCGAGCGTTCTTCAGCGGGGATGTCCTCGACGCTCAGCACCAGGCTCGCTTCTCCGGCAATGGCGGCTCCGTACGCCAGCCAGCCGGCGCTGCGTCCCATCGCTTCGACGATGAAATAGGCGGCGTTCGCCTCGGCATCCGCCAGCAGGTTGCGGATTTCGTTGGCCATCACGTCGACCGCGGTGAAGTAGCCAAACGTGAAGTCGATGCCGAAGTAGTCGTTGTCGATCGTCTTCGGCAGATGCACCACGGGAATCCGCGGCAGGTCTTCGGGCAGGAAGTTCTGAAACAACTGAAACTTGTTGGCGGTCTTCAGCGTGTCATCGCCGCCGATCGAGATCAGGGCCTCCACGCCGATGGATCGCAGGCCGTCGTAGGTGGCGCGCAGCCGGGCCGTCCGTTCGGGGTCGCACAGGTGCGACGGGTGCGAGACCGACTTGCCGGGGTTCGCGCGGGCGGTCCCCATCAGGATGCCGCCGGTATTCCGGGTGCGCTTGAGGGCCTTCTCGTTCAGGATCATGTAGTCGGTGTCTTCGACCAGCGGCGTGGCGGGGTCGAACTTTTCCAGCCGCGAGTATCCGTGCCGGATGCCGACCACTTCGGTGCCGCGGCGCAGGAAGCTGGCGGCCGCCGTCGAAATCACCGCGTTGGCGGCCGGGGCGGGACCGCCGGAAAACAGGATCGCAACTCTCTTGAACTGACGCTTGGGAGTCGCCGAGTACAACTGTGTCATGGGACTTATTTCACCAGGAGTTTTTGTTCGATGAACGTCGTGTCCATCCGGCCTTCCACAAACGCCGAATTGTTCAGGATCCGCTTCAGCAGCGGGATGGTGGTCTTGATCCCTTCGACCACGAATTCATCCAGGCAGCGTTTCATGCAAGCGATCGCTTCAACGCGGGACGGCTTGTGGACGATCAGCTTGCCGATCATCGAATCGTAGTAGGGGCCGACGACATATCCCTCGTGAACATGGGAGTCCCAGCGGACTCCGTGGCCGCCGGGAACCCGCAGTTTCGTGATGCGTCCGGGTGAACCGCGGAAGTCGTTGTCGGGATCTTCCGCGTTGATGCGCACTTCAATGGCGTGACCGTTGCAGGGGATGGCGCGCTGCTTCCAAGGGAGGGGCTCACCGGCCGCGACGCGGATCTGCTGCTGGATCAGGTCGATGCCGGTCACCAGTTCGGTCACGGGGTGTTCGACCTGAATGCGGGCGTTCACTTCGATGAAGTAGAACTGGTTGTCTTTGTCGACGATGAATTCGACGGTTCCCGCATTCGTGTAGTTGGCGAACTTGATCAGGCGGACGGCCGCCTTGCAGATGTCTTCGCGCACGGACTGCGGCAGGTTGGGGGCTGGCGATTCTTCGATCAACTTCTGGTGCCGCCGCTGGGTCGAGCAGTCGCGCTCCCACAGATGGACCACTTCGCCGTGCAGGTCGGCAATGATCTGCACTTCGACATGCCGGGGATTCTCGACGTATTTCTCCATGTAGACGCCGGCGTTGTTGAACGCCTTCTCGGCTTCCATGGCCGCCTGCTTCAGGCCGGTCTTGAGCGAGATATCGTTGCGGGCGACCCGCATTCCCTTGCCGCCGCCGCCAGCCGTGGCCTTGATCAGGATCGGGTAGCCAATCTTCGCCGCGATGGCCAAGGCCGCCTCTTCACTTTCAACGAGACCATCGCTGCCGGGGACCAGGTTGACCTTGGCCTGTTTGGCGATCTCCTTGGCCGACACCTTGTCACCGAGCTTGCCCATCGCCTCGGAGGACGGGCCGATGAACTCGATGTTGCAACTGCGGCAGACTTCGGCGAAGTGCTCGTTCTCGGACAGGAATCCATAGCCGGGATGGATGGCCTGCACGTTGCCGATTTCGGCGGCGCTGATGATGTTCTTGATCAGCAGGTAACTGCCGGAGGCTTGGGCCGGACCGACGCAGATGGATTCGCTGGCGAGCTTCAAATAGTCCGAGCCGCGGTCCGCCTCACTGCAGACGGCCACCGTTTCGATTCCCATCTCGCGGCAGGCGCGGAGAATCCGGAGAGCGATCTCGCCTCGATTGGCGACCAGGATGCGTTGAAACATGCTGAAGAACAATCCGTGTGGGTGTGGGGCGAGGTCAAGAGCCCCGAATTTGGGGAGTCCGCCGTTGCGTACGGGAGCGGGGAATCATGGCCGCACGCGAAACAGCGGCTGGCCGAACTCGACGGCATCACCGCTGTTCACCAAGATCGCGGCGATCGTGCCGTTGACTTCCGCGGGAATCTGGTTGAACACCTTCATCGCTTCAATCAGACAGACGATGGTTTCGGCGGTCACGGCGGAGCCGACCGTAATGAACGGCGGTTCACCCGGTGACGGCGAAGCATAGTAGGTGCCCACGGTCGGACTCTTGATGTCGATCAGACCCGACGCTTCGGCCGTCGGAGCTGGTCCGACTGCCGTGGCCGGCGCGGCGTGAGCCTGAACCGGTGCCGGTGCATATCCGGCGAACTGTTGGGGGACGGCATGAACCACTTCACGCGGTCCGCGCCGCAGCCGCCATTGTTCATCGCCGCGGCGCAAATGAACTTCCGTCAGGTCATGCGATTCCATCATCTCGACGAGTTGCTTCAACCTGTCGAGATCGAACGGCGCATCGCCCGGAGGTACTGAATCTGCCATGCGAATCCCTTATCGGTCTCTGGTCTGGGCCGGTTGGCCCGACGCTACTGTTTGTCGGATTGTCTGATCGCCTGATTGTCTGCCTGAAAGGACTATGCGCTTCACTTACAGGGTTCCGGTCGCTCCCTCGCGCACCCGGATTCACATCACACTTGGTCTTCAAACCCGATGCCATCACCCTGCTGCGGTGGGTGCTTCCTTCGGCACTGAGGAAAGGACTTCGCAGCCATCGCGCGTGACCAAGATATCGTCTTCAATCCGGACACCACCAATGCCCGGCAGGTAGATTCCGGGCTCAACGGTGACAGTCATACCGGGCTTCAGTTCGTCGGTGGAAATCGGGCTGAGCCTTGGCCCTTCGTGAATGTCCAAGCCAATTCCGTGCCCCAATCCGTGACCGAAGTACTTGGCGTAACCGGCCTGATCGATCACCTTGCGCGCGGCGGCATCCACGTCCTGACACCGCGCCCCCGGCCGGATCGCGGCGATCCCGGCCTGCTGGGCTTTCAACACAACTCCGTACACGTGGTGTAGTTTCGGCGGGAGCTTACTTGTGACCAGCAGCCTCGTCAAGTCACTGTGGTATCCGCCGCTGCTGACCGCACCCCAGTCCACCAGGGCAAAACCCGCCTCGTCGAATCGCCGCAGTCCGGCCCGATAATGAGGCAACGCCGCCCGATCTCCCACCGCGATGATCGGCTCAAACGCCGCCCGCAGCGCCCCGAACCGGCGCATCCCGTGTTCGAGGTCGTGTGCCGCCTGACGCTCCGTTTGATCGACGACCAGCGACGATCGCATCAGGTCGAAGCCCCGCTCGGCCTGGCGGACCGCCGCACGCAACTCGGCGATCTCATCGGCATCCTTGATCATCCGCAGTTCTTCGGTCAGACCGGGCTGCGCGACGAGTTCGACCGGCTTCAACTTTTCCGCCAGCAGATCACGCACGCTCACCACCATCGACGAGCTTTCGATGCCGACGTTTGTCAGTGAGAACTTCGGCAACAGCGTGGCCAGGAAGTCGGGCATCAACGTTCGCGCGGTGCGAATCTCTGCCGGGATGTCGGGACACTCGTCCCGCAGTTGCGTCTCGAACCGACTGTCGCTGAACAACTGCAACCGGCCGGAGCCGATCAACAGGTACGAGTCCTCACCGGTGAAGCCCGTCAGGTACGTGACATTCCGGGGATTGGTGATCAGCAGCGCACCGACACCGGCCTTGCGAATCAGGTGCGTCAGCTTGGAACGGCGGGCGGCATGGCGGTCGGTCGACATCGGATCGCGATCCATCAAGAAGGTGACGCTGTGATGACGCAGCCCACCGGCTGCCGCGCCAATCGATCAGGAGTTTTCCGCAGGGAGTGGCTGGTTGATGGCGGGGGGCGTCTCCACCTTGGCTGGGGGAAGTGCTCCGAGCAGTGCGCCGAACCGGCCGAACCGTCCGCTGTGCAACAGGACGAGATACGCGGGGACGAGAATGGGTCGAACCACGAACGTGTCGAGCAGAACCCCGAACGCCAGGGCAAACCCCAGTTGGCACATGCCGCGCAGTGAACCCGCGGCCAGGGAACAAAACGTCCCCGCCATGATGATGCCGCAACTGGAGATGATCCGGCCCGTCTTCTGGAGGGCATAAATCACGCCGTGGACCGGGCCGTACACCTTCTGCTCTTCCTCGATCCGCGTCATCAGGAAGATGTTGTAGTCCTCACCGACGGCGATCAGGATCGTGAACAGGAACATCGGCACCTTCCAATCCAGGCCCGCGAAGTTGGCCGGATCGAACGCCCAGTAGGCGGTGTACGTCGCCCCGAGCGCCACGAGATAACTGAACAGCACGGTGATGATCAGGTACAGGCAGATCGACGGTTTCCGCAGCAGGACCACCAGGATCAGAAACACGCTGGAGACCACCAGGATGTCGATGCGAATCTGGTCGCGATCGGTGACCGTCTTCAAGTCACGGATGCTGGCCGTCGAGCCGGTCACCAGGATCTTCGTCCCCGGCCCCGAATGCTTTTCCAGCAGCAAGCCAATTTCATGCTGGATGTCGGACAGATGCCGCATGCTGTCGCGCGAAAACGGATCGAGCGTGGCGGTCAGCTCCAATCGGGTCACGTGGTTCGCCACGTTCTCCTGCCGGCTGACATAGTGCTGGATGATCCGGTCGCGGGTCACCTTTTTGCGCACCGGGTTCTTGATGTCAGCCAGGATCTGTTCCAGCGTCTCGGCACCGCCGTAGGGGTGCGACACGCTGCGAATGTCGGCCAACTGCAATTGCTGTCGGCGTTCGTGGAGCGCCGCGGTCACATTGCGAATCAGGTCCATTCCACCGGGTTTCTCGCCGTCACCTGACTGGGAAAAGTCGATGCCGTCGTTTTGCAGCAGCATGGTGGTCGGACCGGTCGCTCCGGCGGGGAAGTGATCCTGGACGGCCCGCGTTCCGGACACACTGATCGCCGACTTCGGCAGATCGGTCAGCAGGCCGTAACTCAGGTGCGTGTAGAAGATCACCCCCACGATCGCGAACGGCAGCATCAGCCCGATGCTGACCAACCAGAGGGTCATGGGGCGTGTCAGCAGCACCCGGCCGACCGATTCCCAGATGTTCTGCAACCAACGCACGTCGCCCAACCGGGAGGCGAGCGTGACCGTCGGCAACCACCCGCCGGAACTGCTGACCCGCTCGGTCCGCATCTGCGGATAAAAGGCCCAGCGTCCGAACATCCGAAGCAGCGCTGGCGTGAAGGTGAGTGACGCCAGCAGCACGATCACCAGCCCGAAGGAAATGGCAAAGCCGGCCTGACGGAACTTGCCGAATTCCGCGAACATCATCATCCCGATCCCGCAGATGACGGTCCCCGCGCTGGCGGCGATCGCGGCCCCCACCTTGGCGACGGAGTTCGACACCCCCTCATCGAAGCTGACGCCGGAATCCAGTTCCTCCTTGTACCGTGCGATCAGGAACAGGCAGTAGTCGACCCCCGCACCATACAACAGAACGGTCACATAGGATTCGACCCCGGTGAAGAGGGTCACCCAGCCGCGCTCCGCCATCAGGATGAGCAGCGACATGGTCAGCTTCACCGCGACAGCGACTGTCGCGAGGGGAATCAAGGCCAGCAGCGGTGCCCGATAGATGGCGATCAGCAGGATCACCACCAGCACCACGGTCAGTTTTTCGGTGGCCTTGGCGCTATCTTTGGCCGCCCGCTGCATGTCGCGACCGACGGTCGCTTCGCCGCTGAGTGACAAGTCCAAACCTGGAGGAATGTGCTTGCGAAACTCTTCGTCCTTGAACAGTTTTTCGATGGCACCGACGGTGGATTGATTGCCCGAATCCAGAAAGTCCGTGGTGAGTTCGACCAGCACCAGCGCGGCCTTGCCATCCTGACTCCGCAGCAGCCGGCCGAGAGTCCGGTCCCGATAGGTGCGGATCGCCGAAATGGACGATCGGCGCGAGCCCGCCACTTTCGGTGCGGCGACTTCGGCGGACTCCAGCTCGTCATCCGACTGCGCCAGTCCCCCGGCTTCCTCGGCGATTCGCAGCAAGCGTTCCCGCAGTTCGAAGTCACGGGTTGGATCGGATTCATCGACGCCATCGTCGATCCACTCGAGGTCGCCCTCCTGAAGCTGTTCCGACTGACCGGGGTGCCGCCGGACGACGATCACAATCCGGCTGGGAACGAGCTTCTTGGGAAAGGCTTGGCGGAACAAACGTTCGGCCACGTGACTCGGAACGTCGCCCGGTAGGAACGCGAACTCCTGAGTCTCCACAACCTGGGACAGCGGGGGGGCCAGCAGGGAGGCTGTGATGACCGCGCCAATCCACACCAGCAGCACTGCGGGCCAGACACGGATTATCAAGTCGCCGTGCTTTGCAAACATCCAGCGGTCAACCTTCCTGCTGTCCCCTCAGGAAACCATTCGATGAGGGGATCGTTTTCGGACGGGCTCTATCGGCGTGTCGATCGGATTCACCACCGGGCGAATCGCGCCAGCCCCCGAGGCGGAACTAGTGCTGAGTCAACGCTTGATCCTGGGGTCGCCACGCTCGCCAGAGCGTGGGGTAGGTCCAACATTTTCCCCACGTTCTGGCGAACGTGGCTACGAAGACAACCCAACTTCTTAGTCGTGACGATTAGTCGTGACGAAGCACTAGTGCCCCGCCGGATGCGCACTGACATGTCCGTGGCTGTCATGGCCGCCGTGTGCATCATTTCCATGACCGTGGTCGCCATGAGCGTGGTCACCGTGGCCATGATCGTCAGTGGGGGAATCTTCCGGGAACTCAGCGAACTTTCCACAGGCCCCCGAAAGCTGGACGGAACCGCAGAGGAACATGATCGTCAGCAGCGCCGTGACGTAGACCGTCTTCCCGACAAAGTTGCTGACATGCAATCCAAACAGATGGTGCGAACCGGCCGCCGGGGGAGCCACCACGCCCCACACCAGCACCATCATCAGTCCCATTAACACGACCCCGATCCAGCCCCCCTGAATCATCACCGCGCGGAGCCTGACCCAATTCACGGCCAGCAGCCAGAACGCCACCCAGGCGATCAAAGGGGTCCACGGAAGCAGCAATCCCAACAGTGAGACCACGACATTCCAACTGGCGACGAGCAACGCCTGCAGATTCGTTATCAATTCCAACATGGGGCAACTCTTTCCATTCATTCACCACCCAGGCGACATCTGCAACCGCGTGGGGAATCGTGAAATCCGTCTTGCTCTGTGAGCAATCCATCAATGGGGGATCTGGTGCAGGGAAACCGCCGCCGAACCCGATGGCCGGCAGCCTGAAGACGAGCGGAAAAGAGATAACACAATCCCTGCCTCGAAGCCAGCGAACGGGCCGGACTGCCTGTCGTCCCATCCAGTCCGTCATCATTCGTATCGACACAACTTTTGGGCCGCGTGCGATTCAAGGGCAGGTGCGAATGCCACCTGCGGTCAGGCTGATTTCCGCACGCGTCCCATTCGCTGCCTCCCTCAATTCGCTGTCGATCTCTCTGTCAGGACGAAGAGGCGACAGCGAATTGAGGGAGACAGCGAATG
>JAYTIB010000309.1:0-1954 GCA_043732205.1 Schlesneria sp.
GGCCTGAATCTGCGCGACAAGAAGCGCGACCGACGACTGTTGGCGAACGACTTCGATCCGCCTGATCGGCGCGACCCCAACCGCGACCGCCGGCGCGAAGGGGGCTACGGCAAGCCGTTCACGCTCTACAAGTTTCGGACGATGAAGATCGACGCCGAAAAGCATGGTGCCCAATTCGCAGTGAAGGGCGATCCGCGTGTGACGCGCATCGGCCGCTTCCTGCGCAAGACGCGCCTCGACGAACTGCCGCAACTGTGGAACGTGCTGCGCGGTGAAATGTCGCTGGTGGGCCCCCGACCCGAACGTCCCGAATTCATCGAGACGCTGTCGGCCGAGATCCCCAACTACATCAACCGGCTGGGTCTCAAGCCCGGCCTCACGGGACTGGCCCAAGTCATCAACGGCTACGACAACAACATCGAAAGCTTCAAACGCAAGGTGAACCTCGACCTGCTCTACCTGCAGAACTGCTGCTTCTGGAATGACTTCAAGATCCTGCTCCGAACCATCCGCGTGGTGCTCACCGGCAGCGGCGCGCTCTGACCGCATGGGATCGACTGCGATCAAGTGTCGTGGCCACGCTCACCAGAGCGTGGGTGGCATTGGTGTCTGACTCAATCATTCGCGTAGAGATACACCCGCTTCATGCGCGAGCTGGAGCACTTGCGACTGCTTTGAAATCCGCACAACGAAACCGGCGAATGAATCACTGCTGCAATCAAAATGCAGAAACGTCAATCCACGTGGTTGAAGCCAATCTTCAAACGCGGACAAAGCGTCACAAACGTCTGCATCCGCATGATCCTCCCAGCTCCAGATGTACTGATCAGTGATTCCGTGTGTCGCAGCCAGTTCTTGCGCCTGCCACTCGACCTCGTCCGTTGCGGAATGATCGACTTCCAACATGACCCATTGCCCGCGCTCCTGACCCGAGTCTCCGTGAATCCCTTCCTCAAGGGCGACGTTAGCGTCAGGATTCTGATGCCAAGCTGCGATGGTGGCATCAATGATCCGTTCTCGCTGCTGCGGTGAAAGGTGCTCCAGCAAATCTGCAAGGAGGCTTCGAAGTGAGTTCTCGATAACTGCTGGTGGCTGGTAACCAAATGATTCCAGCGACGTGGGGTTGGGTCGTACAAACCCGCGCCGCGATCGGCGTTTCGGACGTTTCGGCTTCAATAGCAGACGGAGCAAGTTGCGGAGAAACTTAAACATGGACGAACACTCCGCTAACTCAACCCGCGGATCGGCTCGCCGTGGTAGATGTGATTCGGCCGGCCGAGGTCGTCGTGCCAGGCCACCTCGCTCGGAAGCCCGAGCGCGGAGTAGATCGTGGCCGCGAAGTTTTCCGGGGTTTGCGGATCTGCGGCGGGATAGCCGCCGATCTTGTCCGACGATCCGATCACGCGGCCACCGACGATGCCGCCTCCCGCCAGCCACACGGTTTGAACGGCGCCCCAGTGGTCCCGGCCGGGTAGCTTGTAGTGCTCCGGCAGGCCGAACACCTTTGGCGTTCTGCCGAATTCACCTGCCATGACGATCAGCGTCTGGCTCAAGCGCCCGCTGGCTTCGAGATCATCCAACAACGCCGAGAGACATCGATCGGTCGGCGGAAACAGATAGTCCTTCAGGTTGGGGAAGGCGTTGCCGTGCGTGTCCCACGCTTCGTTGTTGCCCAAGTTCACCTGCACCAGATTCACTCCCGCTTCAACCAGTCGTCGGGCCATCAGCATCGACCAGCCGAACGAGTTGCGGCCGTAGCGATCCAACTCGGCATCGGATGCCGACGTGACATCAAACGCGCGGCGCACCTGCTGGTCGGTGAGCAGCGAGATCGCCGATTGCCGGTGCCGGTCGAACTTCTCGGTCGTGGCGGCCGATTCCAATTGGGCGCGCTGGTGGTCGATCCCCTTGAGCAGTTCCAAGCGATTGGCCAACCGCCCCTGAGTCAGCGCTT
>JAYTIB010000310.1:0-1950 GCA_043732205.1 Schlesneria sp.
TCCTCATCGACGGCGACTTCCAAGCCGTCGACTTCGATCAGCAGGACGGCGCCGGCGTCGAGAGGAAATCCAAAATGGAACGCCTGTTCGACGGCGCTGGCGATCCCCTGGTCCATCATCTCCAGCGCTGCCGGGACGATCCCCGTGCCGATGATTTCGCTGATCGCTTTGGTCGCGTCGGAGACGGTTTCGAACACACCGAGCATGGTTCGAAAGGCCGCCGGATCGCGCGTCAGCCGGACGATGACCTTGGTACACAAGCCCAACGTCCCTTCGCTGCCGACGAACAGTCCCGTCAAGTCATAGCCGGGAACATCTTCGACCGTTCCGCCAAGTTGGACCACGTTGCCATCGGGCAGCACGATCTCGGCACCGAGCACGTGATTCACCGTGACGCCGTACTTCAACGTGTGCGGACCGCCGGAATTGGTCGCGAAATTGCCGCCGATCGTGCAGGCCCCCTGACTCGACGGGTCCGGCGCGTAGTGGTAACCGGTCCCCTTCAGATGCTGCGTCAGATGGACGTTGACCAGCCCCGGTTCAACGATGGCGTAGCGGTCGCGCAGATTCACCTCGATGATCCGCTTCATGCGAGTCAGGGCGATCATCACACCGCCACCGACTGGCAGGCAGCCACCCGCCAGGCTGGTCCCCGCGCCGCGCGGTACGAACGGCACGTCGAACTCGTTGCACGCCTTCACCACGGCGACGACTTGCTCAGTCGAGGTCGGAAACACGACGACATCGGGGCAATTCTTTTCGACGGTGTACCCGTCGCATTCATAGACCAGCAACTCCTCGTGATCGGCGAGCACGCTGTCAGCTCCGACGATGGATCGCAGTCGCTGCAGCAGTTGCTGCGGGCGAACAGTGGTCGGCGACGATTCGGCCAGCGTGGTGGTCATGAGTTCCAGCATCTCATCAGGATGACGGGGGCAACAGAGGGACGGCATTCTAGGCGGGGAGCGTTCGCACCGCCATCGGTCTGATGATGTTCGGAGGACAATCGACTTCTACAGAATCGACTGCCAAGGTCACAGGGTCTTCGACGTGGCCGGGTCCTGACGGAATCGGCCGTAAAACAGGAATGGCAGAACGATGGAGGCAGAATGATGAAGACCGATTAGCGCACCCATTCCCTTCTTCCATCGTTCTGCCATTCTCTGCGGAGTATCGGGGCGCGGGCGACACGATGGCCAACTGCATCGCTGGCGTCCGGGTACGCCCTCGCTTACGCTGCGGCTGACTTGCCGGTCATTGTCGTCCAGACTCCACGGAGCCCGCCGCGGTGAACATCTCCATCTCTTACCGAAACCCGCTGTCCTTGTGCTGGAGTCTCATCATGGCGGTTGAGTCCTTTCTGCCGGCGCAGGCGGCCGAATACGACCGGCCCGCCCAGTTCTCCAACCAAAGCCGTTCGGTCGTCGTCGCCAAAAACGGGATCGTCGCGACCAGCCATCCGCTGGCGGCGCAGGCGGGTCTGGACATTTTGAAAGCGGGCGGCAACGCCGTCGACGCGGCCATCGCCACGAACGCGATGCTCGGCGTTGTCGAACCGATGAGCTGCGGCATCGGCGGCGACCTGTTCGTCATCTACTGGGACAACAAGACGAAAAAGCTGTACGGTCTGAACGCATCCGGCCGCAGTCCCTACCGGCTGACGCGCGAGGTGTTTCGCGAGATGGGATTGAAACAGATCCCGGAACTCGGGCCGCTGTCGTGGTCGGTCCCCGGTTGCGTGGATGGGTGGGAGACGCTGCGTTCCCGGTTCGGAACACGGCCACTCGCCGAATTGCTGCGTCCCGGCATCGACGCCGCCGAGTCCGGGTTTCCCGTCAGTGAAATCATCGCGAGCGGTTGGCGGGCATCGGTCAAGAATCTGTCCACATGGCCCGATTCGAAACGGGCCTATTTGAAAGACGGTCGTGCTCCGCAGCATGGCGAGATCAT
>JAYTIB010000311.1:0-5300 GCA_043732205.1 Schlesneria sp.
GAGACGAACATGCCTCACGTCAACTTTGGCACGAAAGACGAACCCGGTTTCGAACTCAAGGAGAGTCCCGACCTGATTGCGGTGCGGACTCGCAGCCGCCGGTCGGTGATGGGGGTGGGACCGGTCTCTCAGCCGAGCGCCGCCGAGGTGAGCGATGGAAGGGAGCCAGATATCAATCCTGCGCGATCCTAGTTGGCGGCCGATTCTCGGACCGGACCCCAATACGTTCCGCATGACGGACCTAATGTTGTTTGCGTTTGAAGGCGGCGCAGATCTGCTCAACCCTCTCGGCGACGCGCCGTGATCCGCTGGCTGACCGGCATGCAAGAATTCGCCTGGACCCATTTTTGGAGATCTACCGATGGCATTGATCGATGAAGTGAAAGTTATCTGCGACCGTCTGGCACCGTTGGGGTGGCGCGATCGGCTCTTTTCGGTGACGGGCAATACGTTGGATATCTCGCAATCGACGAACGCCAAGCTGAAGACCGCGCTGACGGCGGTGCTTCCGGGCATCGATCGAACCCAGAGGGGCTTCGAGGACTTTCATCCCACGGCGAACCAGGCCATTACTGGCGGAAGCTCCGCGCGGAGTCTGCTGTACCACGCGCTGGCCAGCTCTTCGGTCCATCCCACCACGGGCGGTGCTCCTTCACCGAATCCCAAACACTACCCGACGCTCGAAGAACTCGATGTCATCGAGAATTTCATCTTCAGCCTCGTGTTCGACCGAACCGACCTCAATGGGACCATCGTCGCGGTGTTCGCCTACCAGTACCGCGAGGCAAGCCGCACGCCGCATCTTCGCCACGCGGATGTCGCTTATTCTCGGACCGGCGTCGCACGAGTTGGGTACGACTGGCCCCCACTACGACCCCTCGCGCCGCGGCTTCTGGGTCATTCCCGATAGCGGCGTCGATGCCCTCTCGGTTCTGCCGGCACGCTATGGCGTGTTCCTCGCACGCCGCTCCAAGCCGGGCGCTGCAGGCTCCGTTCAAGGAGGCCACAGCGGCGCGATCGACGACGACTTCGTTTTTCCCGTCCACAAGCTGTTCGCCGGAAAGGAGTGCTTGAAGGGCCAAAACCTGACGGTAAGTTTCCTCGAATTTCACCGCAACGAGAAGCTGAGAAAAACCCATCGACTCCCGGAGGCGGAGGGAGGTTTGCTGGCCCCTGCCGGTTTCGACATTTCTAAATTGCCGTATGTCCGGGACTCGAACAATGGCGGCAACCTGGCGACGCTGCAAGCCGTCGGATCCTCGGTTCTGATCGTCCCGAAACCAGCAACGGCTTTGGTTCGTACAGTTACGCAGAAAAACAGCGTCACGGGTACCGATCAGTTGGTTCACTTCATCGTGCCGGCGACGCGCACGGTTCGGGGTCGCAAAACTCGGTTCTCGAATTCAACACTGGAGATCCCTGCCTTCGACGAAGGTCGCCTGTCTCCCGAGTACGTGAACATCCGGCACAAGGTCAACGCGACCGGGCCGGTGACTCAAACGCCGACGGACCTGAATGCGCTGCCTGCGGCGGCTTTTACAACTGCCACGGGAACCGGAGGTCATGCCGCCGCCCACTTCACCGACGACTCCTGCGACGGCTGCATCGAGGCTGTTGTCACCGGGCTGGCCGCCGCGGTTGAAAATCTCCCCGCCTTTTCGCTGATCACCGCGCCCGACTTCTTCCCGCTCGGCGACCAATTTGAAGTCGAAACGGACCCGACGATCCGGCGCGTGGAACCGCTCTCCAAGGGGCGGTTGCCGGTGAATCCGACCCTGCCTCTCCCGAGTAATCCGACGTCGTTCGCGTTCAATCGCCTCGACAAAACCTACACGGCGGTTGTCGGCGGCATCGCGTCCGGTCCACCGGCTTCGATTATCGGACACCCGAATCGGCTGGTCAGCTTCCTGCCCGACGGGGCATCCAACGTGTTCGCTCCGGGCTGGGACACGTCGCGAAGCTTCGATGCCTTGGGGTCATTTCTCACCAGCTCCGGCCTTGGGTCGCCGTTTCCCGAGGACGCCAAGCTCTGCGCCGCGCTCGCCTCGTTCTGGCCCGCAGTGGCACCCGACAACGGGCGGACCTTCGGCAACGAAGACTTCGGCAATCAGCTCCCCATGCTCGACGAGGAACTCGGGTTCCACCCGAATCATGTGCGGGTCGCATCTGGCGAACTGAGTTCTTTCCGCGGCTGGGACGGAGAGTTCGGCCCCTTCTTTGAAAAGGTGGGCACCAAGACCTTCGTGAACTTCGTCGCCATCGAGCGCTCCGATTATGTCAGCCAGGCGTTGGCCGGCCGCATTCGAGTGAATCTCACCGCCGAGGTGCAGAGCGAGGATCTCATCGCCCGCCATCAAGCGGTGGAGAAATGTCAGCCGGTTCTGGTACTCGGGGCGAACGCGAGGGTTTGTCTCGTCGTCGTTCAAAAAGTCGATGATTGGGCTACCTTTGGTCGCGGAGTTCCTCAACTCAGTGGTGCAGGTTTCTTGATGGAGTTCGCCGAATTGACGGGAGCCAGAAAAGCGACCAGCGAACTTGAGCGAGTCCGGCGGGAAGTGAAAAAACGCCACGTTTGCCAATTCGGAACGAATGGTGTCGCCTACAAGAACGGTAACGCCGCGTTTGTGTTCCATGCTTCCTGATTGACGATGTCCGAGCAGTGACCGGTATCGATGGTGGACGAAGCAGATCTTCTCGTTCTAGGTGCCGGGCCATCCGGTTCTGCGGCAGCGATTGTTGGCGCACGCGCCGGCCTTCGCGTCCTAGTTCTCGAACGGTCTGTCTTTCCGCGTTATCGCCCGGGCGAGACGCTGCATCCGGGTGTCGAACCATTACTGCAACAGTTAGGTGCCCGCGATTCCATCCTGTCGGCGAACTACGTTCGGCATTCCGGCACGTGGGTGGAATGGGGTCAGCCGCCGCGCTTCGAGCCATTCGGAAGCGATGGCGCTGGGCCGTGGCTCGGTTTCCAGGCCGTGCGAAGTGATTTGGATGCGCGGCTGCTGGCGGTGGCTGTAGAAGCCGGTGCCGAAGTCCGCCAAGAGTCTGCGGTCGTGGAAGTGATCGTCGATGCAGCAAGGGTCGTTTGCGCACGCTGCAAGCAAGGTGAGGTGCGGGCGCGGTTCGTCGTCGATGCCATGGGCGACCGACACCGGCTGGCCCGACAACTCGGAACTCCCGTGGTGCGCTACTCGCGGCCGCTCCAGGTGCGGTACGGTTACGTGACCGGCCATTGCCCCAACCGAGACGACGCGCCGCTCATCGCCGCAGACGAACACGGATGGACATGGACCGCGTGCATCGGGCCGCAACGGTATCAGTGGACTCGACTCGATCTGCGCGAGGGACACCCAATCGCCGAATGGCGGCCGACCGAATTCACCGGTTTGACCGACCTGGGGCAGGTTCGCGGAGCGGACGTGACCTGGCGGATGGCTGAGCGAGTAGCTGGGGGAGGGTACTTCCTCGCCGGAGATGCGGCGGCGGTCCTCGACCCGGCATCATCCCACGGCGTTCTACGAGCGCTGATGTCGGGAATGATGGCGGGCCATTTGGCGTCCCAAGTTGTCCGAGATGAGATTTCGGATGCCGTTGCGGTCGATCATTACCAAAAGTGGCTGACCGACTGGTTTCGTCACGATCTGACTTCCATGCGACGATGGTACGGTGAGCTGTTCGGTCCAGCGATCGTCGCGTTCTGAAGCCCGAAGCCGGACGGGGGGTGAACGAATTCAGGGAAATACAAGGGGTCGGGAGTGAATGGCACTGGGGGAAATCAAAGGGGGAAATCAAAGGGGTCAGGAGTCGTTGTTTTGTGACGACGGGCCCTCCAGCAAGAATCAAAGAGTCCTGCCCCTTGGATTTCCCCCGCGTCATGGTTGCGGGACTTCTTGCTGTGCCCATTTGTCAATCTCGTGAACTGACGAAGAGTCATCCGCGTGGTGAGATTGAACCGCTCCATTCTCGACGTACCGATTTCGGTTTCCGGAACTTCGCCACAAATCACCGTCTTGGTCGCGCTTGTGATCGATCCCCGCGAATACCGGACGTGCGCCGATACCCCAATTTAGACAACCGGGTTCAAGAGACGTTGCCGAGCGAGACCGGCTGCGTCCAGACCTGCGGGGTCCACGTGAAGGTCTGCCAACGGTCCTTGGTTTGGATCTCACGAACCGTCAGCGATTTGCCATGCAGGTGAAAGTAGAAGAACGCCTGTTCGCTGCTGGAGAAGTGGCTGCCGTTGTCGACGTTGAAGACGGGGATGCCGTCCGCCGCGCGTTCCGGAGTTCCACTCCACCGAAAGATCTGCCGGACGTGCGTGTGTCCGTACAGGATCGCCGCGATGTTGTACGGCTTCAGAGACCGGTGATAAGCGCGTACGTCGCACGAGTCCCATTCGCCGTTGGCAGGCTTCGCCTGTTCGTCGCACTCTTTGCAGTAACGGGCGACGTCGACATGGTGCGTGATGACGACCGGCCGGCCGCTCGCGCCGACATTCTGTTTTAGATCACTCGTCAAGAAGCCGAAGCTGTCGAGCGGGTTGTACCGGCCGGGCCGTTTGAGTTCGGGGTCGCTCCCCACGACGATCCCCAGGTTGATGAAGTGAACCAGCCCCCAGTCCCACGAGTAATGCAGCCCGTTCTCCGAGACATTCTTCAGACCCGGACGCGACTTGTTCCGTTCAATGATTTTCCGCACGGGCAGGCCCGTCCCACCGGGGCTGTCGTGATTGCCATGCACCTCATAGACAGGATGCTGCAACCGGCCGTCGGTGCCGTTCAGTCCAAACTGCTCGACGAAACCCGCCCATTCGGTGTCGATCATCGCCGGATGCGGACCGCCGTTCTTGTCGCCGGTGTCGATCAGGTCGCCCCCGTGAATCACGCCGCGCGGTTTGACGACCGTGCCTCCCCCCGCCTCGGCCGGGATGCCCGTTCCCGGCAGCTTGTTGAGCGTGTCGACGAGTCCGCGACAGGTGGCGATCGACTTCTCATCCAGCTTCGACGGCTGTTCCTTGTTGGCGAGGAAGTGAGTGTCGCTCACGAAGAAGAACGCGACATCCGCTTCGTTCGTTGATGCCGGTTCCGCGGTCACGTTCGACCCGGACCACAAGGCCCCGGCCCCCACGGCAACGGACGTGGCGAGAAACTGGCGGCGATCAAGCGTGGGATTCGTCACAGCGAGGCTCCTTGGTTTGAAAGACTCTCGACTCGTTATACCTCGCGCGGTTGAGATTGACCGGTTGTCCTTGGGCGTCCCGTCGGCGGAGCGACGGGACTACTGTAGTCCCGTCGCTCCGC
>JAYTIB010000312.1:0-5295 GCA_043732205.1 Schlesneria sp.
CGTCCGGCAGCCAGACGTGCGAGATCAACTGGCCCAGCTTCAGCACGGTGTTTCCCTGGCCGGTGGTTTTCGGGGTGATGTGGAAGTATTCCAGCGGCAGCCATTCCGCCTGATCGGGTGCCGGTCCGATGACCCGGACCTTGGCACCCCAGGCGATCAATGCCGGAGCGAAGCGCGAGGCGTTGACGAACTTCGCCGGGCCACTGTTGCCGAGGATCGCGTGATAGCGGTTGTCGCCGGTTTCGGGCAGCGATTCGCCATTCTCCATCGCGAGCAATCCGTAGCCGCTGCGGAAGTACCAGCAGTTTGGCAGGTGGCAGAGATCGCCACCGAAAGTGCCGCTCCCCTGGATCTGGATGGCCCGCACCCCTTCGACCACGTCGAACAGCGAACGATAGCCGGCCAGCAGCGGATGTTCGGCCAACTCGGTCAACGTGACCAGCGAGCCGATCTGCACGCCGTCCTCGACGCGAGTCACCTCGTGCAGCGACGGGATGCGCTTGAGGTCGACGACGCGGGTGGGCGTCAACAATTCCGCCCGCATCAGGCTGGTGAGGTCTGTTCCGCCGGCAAGCACCGCGGTGGCACCGGCATGTTCGCCGAGGAACTGAATCGCCTCGGCTTCGGTTTCAGGTCGCGCATATTCGAAGGACTTCACGCCCAGGCTCCTTGTTTCTGGTGCGACGGTCGGCGGTTGGGGGATGCCCCTGCCACCGGCCCGCGCGGGGATGTGGTTCGATTCATCAAGCCTTGCGAAGAGCATCCAGAACCCGCTTCGGGGTCAACGGCAGCACGGGAACACGGACACCGATGGCGTTGGCCACGGCGTTCGAGATCGCCGCGCCCGGAGCGATCACGGGAGGTTCACCCAACCCGACGACACCCCGCTTGTACTCGCTTTCGGGTTCGTAGAACTCGACTACCAGATCGCCGATGTCGCCGATCCGCGGCAGCTTGTAATCAACTGTGTTTGCGTTGATGAACTTGCCGGTCTTGTTGTCCATGATCCGCTCTTCGCTCAGGGAGTACGCGATCCCCATGATCAGGGCTCCGTACACCTGGCTGCGGGCGAGCAGACGGTTGAAGACCAGGCCGATGTCCTGGACCGCGACCATCTTCACCATGCGGACGATGCCGGTTTCGGTGTCGACCGCGACTTCGGCCATCTGGACGCCGCCGACCTGCTTGCTGGTCAGACCTTCCTCTTCGGTTACCGGGCCGCCGGTCAATTCGAGAGCCATCGGGCCGACCAGACTGGCCGCCTGTTGCCAGGTGCAGATCTCCTTGGCTCCCGACACGATCTTGCCGGCCTTGGCCGCGAGTGTCGCGGCATCGACGTTGTACTTGGCGGCGACCAGGTCGAAGATCTTCCACAGCGCTTGTTGCGACGTGCGGCGCGTCGGACCGGAGACACCACCGATCGTCGTGCTGCCGCCCGACGGACCCGCCTGCGGATACTTGTTCGAACCGATGTTCACCTTCACGGATGACAGCGGGATACCGAAGGTTTCGGCGGCCACCATCGCGATGCAGGTCCGGGTTCCGGTGCCAATGTCCTGACTCCCCATCAGGATCTCGACCGTGCCGTCGGGATGAACCTTCAGCAGGACGTTCGACTGATGCGGGCCGCCGCCCCATGTGTGGAGCGCCAGACCGACCCCGTACTTCACCGAACCCTTGGCGGCCCCCTGCCCTCGCGGATGCCACTTGGCTTTCCAGTCCATCAGCTTGGCCGCGATTTCCAACTCGGGGCCGTAGATGTTGGGCAGGTTGGTCAGGTCGAGGTTCTTCTGGAAGAAGCTCAGGCAGTCGATGCCGGCCTTGGCGGCCAGATCGTCGAGCGCCGTGTCGGTGTAAGCGCACGCCTGGGGATGGTTCGGCGCGCGCCACGCGCGGTCAGGACCGCAGTGCGTGATGATCCCCGTTGCCGTGCTGGTCTTGTTCGGCGGATTGAAGACATACGGCGTGACGGTCAACGCCACCGTGCCCCCCTTCGGACCGTTCGTCCCCCAGTGGTGGCTGTCCCACGCGGTGATCTTGCCGTCGGCATCGCAGCCCACCGTGACATCGACAAACGCCGACGGCCGGTTCCCGGCAATCTGCATTTCGGTGGCGCGGTCGAGCATCAGTCGCACCGGCTTGCCGGTTGTCTTGGCCAGTTTCGCGCAGGCCACGTCCCATTCATCGACGGCGAATTTGGAACCGAAGCCACCGCCGATGAAGTCGCAGTGGATTGACACGTTGGCTGCATCGACACCCAGCGGCTTGACGTACTGGCCGGCGGTTCCCGAGACGTTCTGCGTCGACAGTTCGACGTTCAACTTGTCGCCATCCCATGTCGCGTGGGAACCGTGCGTCTCCAGGCACATGTGCGTGATCGTGGTGACGCCGTAGTGGCCCTTGTGGACGTGCTTGGCCTCTTTCAACGCCGCTTCGACGTCCCCCTTCTTCTGGGTTCCGAGCGACTTGGTGAGTTTCACCGCCATGCCGCCGTCGGTGATTTCGGCCGCTTCCGCCCCCTTCAGATCAGCCTCGTCGACGAAGTGCGGCAACACTTCGAACTTGGCGACGATGGCCCGCAGGCCGTCTTCGGCGTATTCGCGTCGTTCGGCGGCGATGGCCACGATCGGCCAGCCTTCGTAGCGGAATTCCTGACCGACTTCGGCCATCACCTGGACGGCCTTCACACCCTTCACCGCCTTGGCCTGTTCCACATCGAGCGACACCAGCTTGGCGTGCGCATGCGGACATGTCAGCAGCTTGGCATACAGCGTTCCGGGCGGGTTGGCGTCGTTGGAATACTTCGCCTGTCCCGAAGCCTTCTGCTTGCCGTCGGTCCGTTGAACTTCCTTGCCGACGATCGTGTGCTGGCCTTGCGGCTCCCATCCCACTTTGCGTTCCGCCATCATGCACCTCCCTTTGCTGGCATGGCCTGAGCCGTGTCGAACGCGGCTTGCAGAACTCCGGCGTATGTTCCGCAGCGGCAGATGTTTCCACCCAGTCCCTTGCGGCAATCGTCGAGCGTCGCCTTGGGCTTGGCGTTGCAGAAGCCGCGTACGGCCATGACAAAGCCGGGTGTGCAGAATCCACACTGCATGCCGTCATGCTCGCAGAACTTTTCGATGACGGTGTCGGTCTTTTCGGGCGAGTGCAGTGACTCGGCGGTCACGATCTTCTGGCCCTCGACATCGATCGCGAAGCGGGTGCAGGAATAGACCGGCCTGCCGTTGATGAGCACGGTGCAGGCCCCGCAGTTCGCACGGTCGCAGACGTCCTTGCAACCGGTCAGGTTGAGATCGTCCCGCAGCGCGTCCATCAGGACGACGCGCGGTTCGACCGTCAACTTCTTGTCCACGCCATTCACGTTGAGTGTGATGGTTTGAGGCGCGGCCGGGGCGAGCTTGGCCGCCTGTTGCTGCGCTGCGGCCTGCTGCTCGGCTGCCGCTGTGGCCATCGCGGTGGCCGCGACGGCGGCACCGGAGCCTTTCAGAAAATCCCGCCGGTTGAAACCCGGCCCGTTACGAGTGGCTTGATCACGATCCATGAAGCGGCTCTCCCCCCGTCAGAAGAAGTTGTGGAGTCACGCGAGTCGATAAATCGCGGTCTCAAGTCCCAAACAATAACCCGAAGCGTAAGCGAGGGCGTCGGTGATGGCCGCGTCGAATCATCCCTCGCTGACACTTCGGGTTGGTCTTGGATCCGCTTCGAAACAATCCGCTGCCAACTGCGACTCGATCGACCGGAAACCGCCGGGAAGGGATCGCGGTGGCCGACGAGGCGAACGCGATTCTATCGGCCGTTCGCCGACACACAACGGTCAGAGCGGGAATTCTTGATGTTTGTTGAGGACGCACGATTGAAGCCAGCAGTTCCTGCCGGAAGAATCCCGTCGCCCAACGAATATGCCAGTCATGTTCCAGACGGATGTTCCACGGCGACGATGGAATCAAAAGCGAATTGCCACTGTCCGCCGATGCGGACTCCCGCTCAGACCAAAGTAGCCTTCATCGCTCCGCGTGAAGATCGCCGAATCATTGGAGAGGCCGATGGAACAATCCGCGTTGGTCTCGCGCACGGCTGTCTTCACGCGGAGCGATGAAGGCTACTTTGAAGGCAAAACCAAGAACTTGGCTCGATGAGTCAAATGATGGACTCCCAGAACAATGCTCAGCCGATTTGACATCAGTCTGGTGACGGCGATCCTGGCGACCGTGATTTCAACCGGTTGCTCGATGACACGGCCAGTCTCGGTGACGCCAATGGCCGCGCTGCTTCCCACGGGGAACAATGCCCGCGCGGAGACCACCCACCAGTGGAACGAATGGGCGGATGCGCATCTGCGCGACGGCGACATCGTCTTCATGCGGGGCGACTGTTACCTGTTGATGCACACGGTCAATTTCTCGGAACTCTCGACCGACCTGACCGCCAGCCGGTTCTCGCACATCGGACTGGTGGCGATCGAGAACGGTCAGGCGCACGTCTACGATTTGCGCAACGAAGGCTGCCTGCGGACTCGGTTTGGAAACCTGCTCGCGCATCGCCAACTGCATCAAGTCGCGGTCAAACGCTATCGCGATGCGTCCCCCGAGGCGCTGGCCAGGACCGCGGTGTTCTGCCGAACGGTCTTCGAGAAACGCGCGAAGTACGACGATCAACTCAAGCTGGACAATGACCGGCTGTACTGCACCGAGTTGGTCGAGGAAGCGTATCGGTCCGCGGGGTACAGGCTGTCCGAACCGGTAGCGATTCAAGACCTGCCCAACTACGGTCGGCATCTGAAGGCGATCCAGTTCGTTCGCGCCATGACCAGCATCGAACCGGACCAGCCGGTCCTGTTGCCCGGCAACGAACAGTTCGGAGTCTGGTCCAATTCGGAACTGGAACTGATCCTCGATCTGCCCGACACGAAGGTGCGCCCGACATCTCTGTAGGCGAGCGGCAGATAAAAGTTTACCCACCTACAAGCACGATGCGCAAGCGAGTGTGCCCGAAAACTCACTCGCTTGCGCTGCGTGCTTGTAGGCCTATTCCTGCCGCTCGCCTTAGGATCGGCGCATCAATCACTGTCGTAGCATGGACGCCTCGTCCGTGCGGCCCAATTCCACAGATGGTCACGTTATACCGCACGGACGAGGCGTCCATGCTACGGTTGGTTCACACAAGATCACGACAGTGGTTCATGCGTCGCCCCTTTGGACCGTTCGAGAAATTATTGTCGTGGATCGCTCCGCGATCCAACGTTCTGATCGCGGAGCGATCAGCGACAATGCGACAGTTGATTCTCGAACGGTC
>JAYTIB010000313.1:0-5294 GCA_043732205.1 Schlesneria sp.
GCCGCTCGTCCGTGCTGAGGCTCTGACCAGAAACGGCAGATTCGTGCGGATGACCGCGATCGCGTCCCGCACAGCCGTCACCGCCGCCGCACTCAGTTCGGCGGAGATTCGATTGTCGTTCGGCATGAGACGTTCTCCTTCAGTGTTGAGGGAAACAGAAAGGACATTTTCCTACGTCAAATCGCTCCCGATGAGCTGCGGGAACGCAAAGTCACGCGATTGCTGTGGATGTCACGAAGAGTAATGCGGACCAGTCGTCCGTGCCGGACCAAAGGGAACCACCGGGTTTTCGCGAAACGCTCCAAACCCGGCCACCCTGCCGGAGACGGAACTACGGTTTTTCTTTCTGCTTTTCTTGCTCCAGTTGTTCGCGTATCAGTTCGCCGTACTTTTCGCGATAGGAATTGATCGCGTTCGGACCAATCCGAATCCGCGTGAAGTCGAACTGTTCGGGCATCCGGGCGACGCCGGTTCGTTGGAGTTGTTCGCGTTCTTGGCGAACGCCTTCCAAAAACTTTTCGCGTTCCTCGTCGGACATGCCGGTCACGCGTGTGGGATTGTCGAGGACAAATTGGCAAATCTCGATTTGCACTTCGTCCAGCCGCCCGGTCTTTCCGGGTTTACCCCATGTCTTCATCTCTGTTGGGTATGGAAATTCTGGAGTCCCTCGCGTCTGCTTGTCCTTTTTGCCACCCCTCTTGGGGAGATGTTTCTTACAGGGATAGTCCACGAGTTGGCAAACGAGTGCAAAACACACATGGCCGACGGTCTCATTCTTGGCAGTTACTTCCACCGACCGTGGTTCGTCCGTGTAAGTCAGCGCGTAGCGCTGGTCTCTGTTGCGTGCGTTCAGATGCGGCCACAATTCGTTGCCGGGATAGCGCACCAATGAGTGGGCCACCTCGCGAACACGAAACTGCTCTTCGGCATCGAACGGCTCGAAGAACACGGGAACAGTGTTCTTAATCTCCTTCACGATCATCGGAGCCCGATTCTTGCGGTTGGCCAGTGAATCGATCAGCGCCTCGTAGTCCGGCGGCGGTTTCGCATCACCGGCACGGCTCGGTACCGGGAGCGGTTTCTTTCCAGACTCCGGCGGCTGATCCTCTGCCAGCAGAGCAGGACCGAGCAGGCAGATCGCCAGTGTCCCAACCAGATTCCGAATTCTGCGGGGCTGCATGGTGACCTCGTATGAGACAAGCGTGGAGACGGACTACGGGTTATCTTGCTGCCTTTCCTTCTCCAGTTGTTCGCTTACCAGTTCGGCGTACTTTTCGCGATAGAATTCGATGGCCTTTGGGCCAATCCGAATTCGCGTGAAGTCGAACTGCTCCGGCATCAGGGCGACTCCGGTTTTTTGAATTTGTTCAAGTTCCTGGCGAACGCCTTTCAAAAACTGTTCACGCTCCTCGTCAGACATGCCGGTCACGCGCGAGGGATTATCGAGAACAAATTGGCAAATCTCGATTTGCACTTCGTCCAGCCGCCCGGTCTTTCCCGGTTTACCCCATGTCTTCATCTCTGTGGGGTGTGAAAACTTTGGTCTTCCCCGCGCCAGCTTGTCTTTCTTCCCACCCCTCTTGGGGAGATGTTTCGTGCAAGGATAGTCCATTATTTGCCTCCTGAGAGTATTACACATATCTCCGACGGTCTCATTTTTCGCTATCACTTCTACCGACCGTGGTTCGTCCGTGTACGTCAGCCCGTAACGCCGATCGTTGGAATGCGCGTTCAGATGCGGCCACAACTCGTTTCCGGGATAGTGAACTAAAGAGTGAGCCACCTCGCGGACGCGATCCTGCTCTTCGGTATCGAACGGCTCGAAGAACACGGGCACGGTGTTCTTAATCTCCTTCACGATCATGGGAGCCCTATTCTTGGGGTTGGCCAGTGAATCGATCAGCGCCTCATAGTCCGGCGGCGGTTTTTCTTCACCGGTACGGCCCGTTTCCGGGAGCGGTTGCTTCCCGGCCTCCGACGGCTGATCCTCCGCCAGCAGAGCAGGACCGAGCAGGCAGATCGCCAGTGTCCCAATCAGATTCCGAATCCTGCGTAGTTGCATTTCAACCTCCATTCGACATGGTGTAACCCCACCGAGTCAGGGACCGCATCGTACCAGAAAGTCGGCTTCAACAATTCGACCGTCGTGACTGGCCCTCAACGGTTCGAAAGAATGTTTGCCAGATTCGGAATACTGATCTCGTCAATCGTGAAATCGGTTGGCTGAATCGTCAGATTTAAGTTCTGCTCGGCCCATTCCACCGACACCCATTCCTGCTCTCCGAGATTCGCCATGTTCTTTTGGATTTCGGATTGCGTTTGAACCTCTCCGTGCAGCGAGAATGTGTCTTCACCGTTCCCATTCTTTCCGAGATAGATGCAATTGTGTCCCTCCTCGCCTTGGACGTCATCTAATAATTCGGCGGCCTGTGCTTCCAGATCGTCACCGCGTTCTTTATTTCCGGCCGCGTACTGTTGCTCGGCCTGTTCCCGCAGTGGCGTCACTTTTTGCGCCACATACCGATCGTAATACGGATTCTCGAACCACACCCAATCCCCGGGCTTCAGGGGCGTGTCCGGCGAAACTGGCGTCACAAAATTCTCGATCACCTTGGAAATGCTGGCATCGCCGACGGTCGCGCTGACGGCACCGATCCCGTCCTCATTTTTCGTCGCGGTGAAGTACTGCAGGAACCCCATGATGTAGGTCGCTTGACATTGTTGCGAACACCAGAGCCAGCCGGTGGGAGTGCCATCCGTCGTCGGAGCCCACAGCACTTTGAACGCCTGTACCACATTGTTGAAACCACAGGAAACGGTGTAGCTCGCCTTGGGGTTGCCACCATCAGTCCACGGTGTCGGGCGGAATGATTCGCCATCGTCAGTCTCCGTGGGTGAAGCCGTCTGACTGCGGAGGACCGCTTCGATGATCGCCAACCGGAGGTTGATCACGTTGTTTGGAACACCCGCTAGTTCGAGTTGTGTTCGGGCATCCGTCAAAATCTTCGCCACATTGACGCCCTCTTCTGCATCGCCCGTGAGCAGCGTCGGCACTTGGGCGGCCGCGGCCGCCTGGATCTGGGCGAACTTGTCGCCCACGGCTTGGACCAGTTGCGAGCCGGCGTTCTTGATCGTTTCCCACACGGATTGTGCGTAGGACTCCGCGTTGCCCATCATCATTTGCAGGGCGGCGGTTTGGACGCCCGCCTGGCAGAGACCCTAGGTGGTGGCGGCGGCTTGGTCGATCAGGGTGCGGGCGGATTGGGTCGCGGCGGCCTGCTCGGGGGTGGCGTCGGGTGCGGCCGCGAAGTTTTCGGCGGCGGTCGGGCTGGTGAAGTCGGTCGGGATCCGCATCAGGCCGCCGAGGACCGTGCCCATCTGGTCGGGGGAGACCTGGCTCAGCGTGTTGTTGTCCGACGCCAGCAACCGTTGCAGGTCGTCCCGCATGTCGGTCAGGGCCTGCGCGACGCGGGCGGCGGCTCCCGCGGTGGCCAGGGCGGTGTCGGATTCGAGGATCGACTTCAACTGCGCTTCTTCCCGCCGGTGGGTGGCGACCAGCGCGGCGAAGTCGGCGTCGTGCTCAGCGGTCAAATAGCCGCCGAAGGCGTCGATGGTCGTCGTGCCGAAGCCGACCGAGGCCGAAGTCATCGCGCCGAACCGCGCCGCCTGATCCTGCCAGTTCCCGATTCGTATTCCAAACACCGTCGTCGTCACCAGCGAATTGTTCGCGGATTGTTGGCTGGTGACCGCCGTTTCCTCGGCCAGCGCCACCTTCGATTCAAAGGTGGTGTACTTCTGTTCGGCCAGCGTGGCGTAGCCCCCTTCGAGTGCCGTGGCGTCATCCATGACGCGAGCCAGCGTGACGTCGGTCTGGTCCTGCAGGGTGGTTTTCGCCGCCGCCTGCGTCTCGTTGCGAACGTTTTCATCGTGCAGCAGGGCCACCGCCAGTGTGGCTCGCGCGGGCCGTTCGGACTGGACTGCCGCAATGTACTTGTCGCCGACCGTCTGCGCGGCCGTCAATTCCGCCCGCCCGACCGTGGTCATGTACTCGCATTTGGCACCATTCTCGGCGGCCTGCCGCGCGGCGGACTGGGCCATATAATCGTCCATCGACATCGTCGTCATCATTGAGGAGTTGTACATTGACGCGATCTGCTGCTGGCGCTGGTGGTAGGTCGCCAGCGCGCCATCGCGCGCGGTATTCACCCGATTGTTGGCGTCGTTGACCGCCGTCTGCAGCGACTGCTGCAGGCCGTGGTACACGTCGAGGTACGCGGTCTGGTCCGCAGTGAGGGCGGTGATGTAGTCCGTGTCCGCCGCGACGAGGGCATCGCGTTCGACGTTGGCATCTCCCCGCAGTTCGTCGAACGCGGACTGCGCGTCCCCCTTCACGGCCATCTGGAACGTGCCCAGTGACCCGGTCGTGGTGCCGGTCATCGGATCGGAACTGCCCGGCGTGCCGAACGCTCCGGCGACCCACTGCATGTACTGACCCAGCGCCTCGGCCGGATCGACGGCCGGTGGCTGCGGCGTCTGATCCTGTTGATCCGCCGCGGTGGAGGTCGACGCCAACGGGTCTTGTCCCGTCACGATCGAGTTCACGGCGGCGGTGAGTCGCGTGGTGACCGCGTCCCGGTAGTCGGTGTCGGCCTGCTGCATGGCCGCGGTCGCCTTGTCATGTCCGGCGGTGACTTTCTCATCGAGCTTCTGCCGGGCCTTTGCCAGCGCGTCCGCGTGCTTCTGCTCGTCCTGTTGCTGTTGCTGCTTCAGCTTGGCTTGGGCATCCGAGATCGCACTGTCAAAGCTGGCCTTGCCCGCCGCCAGATCCCCCTGCGCCTTCGTCACCTGATCCGTCAACTGCTGCAACTGCTCTTCCAGCGTCAACGGATCGTCCTGGCCCGAATTGCCCGTGCCGGTGGTGGACGTGTTGCCGCCGGTCGACGTGCCGCCCGAACCGGTCCCGCCCGTCGTGGTCCCGAAACCATCTGTCGATGAACCACCGGTCGATGAACCACCGGACATCATGCTCCACGGGTCGGAGGTGGACGAACCGGAGCCGCCCGTTGACGAACCGCTCCCGGAGGAGCTGGTCGCCGCGGTGACCGTCAGCGTGACGGTGGCGGTCGACTGATCGCCCGCGGCGTCCGTGACGGTGTACGTGAGCGTCTCCGTCCCGGTGAAGCCGTAGGCGGGCGTGAACAGCAGCGTGTCGGGAGCCGGGGGCAGCCCCATCATCGCGGATATCAAGTCGTGCTGAATCGTCACCGATCCGTACATGGGTTGCTGCACCGACG
>JAYTIB010000314.1:0-5286 GCA_043732205.1 Schlesneria sp.
TGCGGGCCGCGCCGGTGCTCCGTTTCCCGAGACCTGCCTGGTGCGGGAATGTCAGACTCCGGTTTACCTGTGGGTCGACGTGAGCGCAGGGAGGGTTCGTTTGGAGGCGGATGTCCCCCGCAAATCACCGACAGTGCGGGGATTGGTCGCGCTGCTGGTTGTGGGGTTGGACGGCGAGACAGTCTCATCGGTGCAGAATCTGCCGGATGATCTGGTCGCGGTGTTGGGACTCAGTGGCGTGCTGGGGATGACTCGGCAACAGGGGTTTCGGGGAGTGGTTGCGCGGCTCAAACAGGCTGTGCGAGCAGAAGTTGGATCATGAGTCCGCCCCTTCTTGATCTCGGGAAAATTCAGAGATTCCTCTCCCAATTATGAATTTCTTCTGTATGCTACTCACCTAATCTCCCTGAATGACCCGATGAACGCGGGAATCGGGGAGTCTCCCGCCTGTGATCTCGACCCAATCGACCCTTGCCAGACGTGTTCTCTCCGCGTGAATCTGACGCATCCGGAATCCACCCCGTTGCCGGTGATGTGATTCAGCAGGCTCCGCGATCCGAATAGCTCGTTCTGCGTAGAATGGATCGCCTTGCCGTTCTTCCCTGAGAGGATTGGTTGAGGAATTCTGCCCTTTCGACAAGGTCCGCTGTCCGCTTGAGGACCGGAGTTGTATCGGGGGCTGATGGGTCGGCTTTACGGGCCGCAGTGTGGTCCAAGACATGTGATTGAAGGGAATTCGAAAGTGATGATGGAAGCGACCCTTGAAGCCGTGCGGCTGTTGCCGTCGACCGAGTTGCCGGGCTACACCTACGTTCCCGGTACCGACACTCCGCACCCGATCCGCGATCCTCGCGGTCACAGCTATCAACGCAAGTCTCCGCCGCCGCGGATGCTGACGCCCGCAAACTGGGCGGAAAACCGCCACTATTTGCTGGCGCTGGACTACTTCAACCAGGGCTTCTACTGGGAAGCTCACGAGGAATGGGAACGCCTGTGGCGCGCCTCGGGGCCCGATACCGCCGTGGGTAAGTTCCTCAAGGGACTGGTGAAGCTGTCGGCCGCTGGTGTGAAAGTTCGTGAGAACAGCATTCACGGTGTGCGCCGCCATGCCGCTTCCGCCGGAGAAGTGTTTGCAGACGTCGCCGCTGAAGTCGGGACCGAGTACTTCTGTGGCTTGGAATTCACCCTGCTGCAGTTCGCCGCCGACCGGGCGGCTCAGATCTCGTACAAGGAACGGATCAGTTCCCCTCACAAGCCCAGCCGCGTCTTCCCGTTCGTCCTGCAGACGGAACCAATGCCGTTGGCGTGACCGATCGAAGTCAAAAAAACGAAGAGCGGCGGGGTTTACCCGCCGCTCTTTTTGTTTCCCAGTTCGTTTGTTTCGTTGAGCGGGGATTCATCCCCGCTCGCTGTTCTTGTTCACCGGTCGCGCTGGCTAATCTCACGACTGATTGAACTACTTCGTGACGACCGACCGGACCGTGTCGGCTTTCTTCGGGCGATCTGCGGCGTGCTTCTTGACCTGTTCGACCAACTCACGCGCCCCTTGGATCTGTCGGGATGTGAACAGCGGCGTGGGATTGCCCGGCAGTTTCTGGTCCGTCAATTGGGCGATCTGCTCCCACGTGAGGCCGTTCGTCAGATGCCACGCGGCCGCCTGCTGGACGTCACGATTCGTTCGCGGCGAATACTCTTCGAGCAGTTGCAGCAGCACGGGATCAGTCGTCACGGTTTCGGCCCTGACCAATTGATACTTCAGGGCAGCGTTCGGCTCACGACGCCCGTAGTTCAGGCAGACCGAGTTCAAGGCAATCTGCACGGTCTTTTCGGGCGGGATCGAGAAGAAACCGATGCCGTTCTGCCCGTTGTTTCCGGGGAACCCAGGTCCGCCGCCGGGGAACGCATTGTTCCCGACGGGAGCCGCATTGCCTCCCACGGACTGTGCCAGACCATTTTGGCCGTTTTGACCATTGTTCAAACCGCCGGGCTGGTTTCCGATCAGGTTGTTGCCCGGATTCAAGCCGATTTGCGGAAGTACATGGACGCCGACCAGTCCCTTGGGAACGGACACGGTCAGGGGCTTGTCGGTCTTGTTGGTGATGAAGATCCGGCCTTCGTGCGGACTCTGGGCAACCAGGCGCACTTCGAATTGTCCCTGCTCCATCCCGTCGAACATGTCGACAACGGGGGCATCCGGAATCAGGGTCAGCTTGGTGATGGCACCACGGCTCGCACCCATCAGTGCCAAGCTGACGGCACAGCAAGTCGCCACGGTGGTCAGTTGCAGAATTCGGCCAGAGAATCGCGGTCGAGACATGTGCGGGCTCCTTGAGAAGTGTGACCTTTGACGTTGGTCGGCGCATCGCCCTGCCACTTGCCGGGCCATCGAGAATGACAGCCAGAATCCGACATGTGGCGGAGTGATGCTACGACCCTCGTTTGTTCAATGCAATTGCAAGCCCGCCGACCGGATGTTTATGAACAAACTGTCAGCCGATCGAGGACTGACGTCTGTGTGCCGGCTCGCCATTAGACCCGAATCAGTGCAGCGGAACGACATGGTATTCCAGTGCCCATTCCCGCATGAAGCGGACGCGCAGCGGCTCGATCCGGTAGACGATCAGAGCCGGATTTTCGACGGTTCCCAGGTACTGCCGCAGCAGCGGGTTCGCGTTCCAAATGTCCTGCAAGACGGCACGGTCGGTCACGATCTCGGCCACCCCTGTGATCCGCACCTGATCGTGATGCTTGTCGAGGTAGCAAAGCTCCACCTTCGGATTGGCGGCGATCTCGGCCGTCTTGTGGTACGACTTCAAATTGGCGACATAGACGACAAAGCCATCGGTTCGGACAGGCGAGACCGGCCGCAGGCGCGGTTGATCACCGTCCATCGTGGCCAGATATGGAAAGCGATCGGCATGGACGACGCGCAGGGCCAGTTCGGGCAGCAGGGCGGGATCGATCGGAGTCGGAGTCGGTTGAGTCATCGTGTTTCCCCGTGTCTCAAAGAGTCTATCCAAGAAGGGGTCGGGAGTCTTTTTCATGCCGCACGAGGTCGCTGAAAATGGCTCAAATCTCGGTAGTGCGGCATGAAAAAGACTCCCGACCCCCTCGTGACGGCGGCGGTCCGGACAGCCGCAAAGTGTCGCGTGTTCTGTGTCTCATCCCGAAGACGCCGATCAACGCCGTCATCTTGTCCTGATTCATACAGTTTTCACGCTGGAGTTCAACTGAGTATTTGGCAATCCTATCGATGGCGGGATACGATTGGTCACGATCCGCCACACACGATTCTCCGGTAAGAAACTGATAATTCCACCCTGAGTGCATCAAGCAGTTTACGACCGTGGAGGTGACACCATGCCCAGAATTCTGATCGTTGACGACTCGCCGCTGGATCGCCGGTTGGTCGGTGGTTTGCTGACAAAGATCAAGGGCGTTGAAGTCTCGTTCGCAGTGGATGGACAAGAGGCACTGACGTCCGTTGAACAGGATCCTCCGGACCTCGTGCTGACCGATTTGGAAATGCCGGTGCTCGATGGATTGGAACTCGTCCGTCGATTGAAGGATCTGCATCCGCTGGTGCCGGTGATCCTGATGACGGCGGCGGGGAATGAAGAAACTGCCGTTCGCGCGTTGCAGGCAGGGGCCGCCAGCTACGTTTCCAAGCGAACACTGCCAAACGAATTGTGGGACACCGTTGCGAATGTGCTGCGTGTGTCCGGGGAACGCCGGACTCAGTCGCGCGTCCTCAATCGGCTGAAACGGTGGGAGACCGAGTTCCTGATTGAAAACGAGCTCGACATGGTCACCGCGCTCTCGGCCTACCTGATGCAAAGCTTCAGCGGCCTGCAAATCTGCACCAGTGCGGACCAACTGCGTGTCGGGGTCGCGTTGGAAGAGGCCCTGTTGAACGCCTACTTCCACGGCAACATGGAAGTCTCGTCCAAACTGCGGGAGTCCGACTATCACGAGTTCTTCGACCTCGCCAAACGCCGCTCGCAGGAGAGCCCCTACCGGGAGCGGCGCATCTTTGTCTGCGCGAAATTCTCCACCACCGAAGCCGCGTTCGTGATCCGCGACGATGGACCGGGATTTGACGTCACGGCCCTGCCCGATCCGCGAGATCCCCTCTATCTGGAGCGACCGCACGGCCGCGGCCTGCTGTTGATGCGCACCTTTCTGGATGAAGTCCGCTACAACGAACGGGGCAACGAAGTGACGCTGATCAAACGTGCCAGCCGGACCTTGGCGGGCGGCAGTGGCGACAACAACGAGCGGTGAACGGGGTCGAGTTTCGGGAGGCGAGTCAGAGTAACGGATCTGTCGGCCGCTCGACCGCCGGATCGACCTCTCCTTTCTCGCGACATCACAGTCGATTCCTCGACGGGTGTGCATCTCAATTCTGGGTGTCATCGGATGAACAGGTTGTTCTCGACTCCGAAGGAGTAAGGTGAGCGGCAGATGAAAGTTTGCCCCCCTACAAGCACGATGCGCAAGCGAGTGTGCCTGAAAACTCACTCGCTTGCGCTGCGTGCTTGTATGCCGATTTCTGCCGGTCGCCCAAGATTCGCAGCGACTTCGACAGACTTGCAAGAACGGCCTTTCGGATTCCACCCAGATTCGTGACGCACACCCTTCCTCGACGCGAATTCCCTGTGCCGCTGGGCGGCGGGATGCGGGATGTCTACCATGTGCCGGCCAAAGTGGACGCACCGGAACGGCACCACGCGACCGGCGCAGGGAACAGGGTCGCACCCCGGCACACTGATCCTGCCGAAGCAAGCATTTGCAATGGAAGTGAGATTCAATGAAGGACGGTTTTCTTAGCTTTCGCACCTCGTTCATGCTCGATTTCGTCGTCGTGGCGCTGGTCCTGATCGTCCCGGTTCTGGTCTACAGCCTGTTCGCGGTGAAGTTTCAGCAGCGCTACACCGTGCATCGACGCCTGCAGTTGTTGCTGGGGGGCGTGCTGCTGGTGGCCGTCGCGCTGTTTGAAATCGACCTGCAATGGGTCCAGGGAGGCTGGTCCAAAGTGGTCGACAAACGGGTCTCACCGTTGACGGCGGAACAACTGGGATTCGTGCAGACAGTGCTGCGAGTCCACCTGGTGTTCGCCATTTCAACCCCGGTCCTGTGGGCCACGACGATCGCGCTGGCACTGCGTCGCATGCCGTCACCTCCGCGCCCCTGTCCGCATAGTCAACTGCACAAGACACTGGGCTGGCTCTCCACGATCGACATCGTGCTCACATCGGTGACCGGTCTGGTCTTCTACTATTTCGC
>JAYTIB010000315.1:0-1943 GCA_043732205.1 Schlesneria sp.
CGATGCCGCGTGGCCAGTTCGCGCACGGCGGCGGCGTTCTTGGATTCGATCGGCGGGGCCGACTCGATGCGCGGGACCGGACGGGGCGTCTTGAGAAACGGGGCAGCGCTCAATTCCGCGTGAAACGCACCCAGTTGCAGGGCGTCACCGAGATCCAGCGATTCCAGCAGCACCGGATGGTCGTTGACGCGCACTGATTCGTGGCGGCTGAGATTGATCAGCCAGCAACTGGCCGGGGTCCGGATTAGGCAGGCGAGCACCGCCGGTATTTCCGGATGGTCCAAACGGAGCTTGCATTGCGACCCGCGGCCGATGAGTGACAGGAACCGGTCGACGGGCCAGAGGTTGTCGCGCTGATCGACCCCCTCGAATTTCAACTGCACCTGCGGCACTTCGGCGGCCAGACTCGCACTTCGCGATTGCGGGTCCGAAGCACCGTCGGGATGAGGTTCCATGTCGGGCACCGAGATCCGGATCGGCCCCAGCGTGACGGGCTTTCGGTCAACCCAAGTGGACACAACCGGCGACTGCGAATCCGACACGCCGAGTCCGCAGCAATACACGCGGCCGTCGATCCATTGCAAGTACGCGTGACACGGCAAGACGGCGGGATGCTCGATCTGCACGTCGCACGAACGGTCGCTGCCGAGCACCACGAACGGCTGATCCAGTGACACCTTGCGATGGTGAGCTTCGCCAGTCACTTCGATGATCAGTTTCAGACCGAGCCGGCCCTGGCAATCCTCGAAGAGTTGCCGGCGTGCCGCATCGGGATCGACGGCGTGGTGGACGAGCGGTGGATGTCCTGATGCCGAGGCGTGAGGGTCTGATCCGGCGAAGGAACTCGCGTTGTCTGACGGCGAGGTCACGCTGCTCTGCCGCAGCAACAAGCGGCGGCGGCGTTGCAAGGCTTTCACGTCGCGCACAGGAAGAGGTCTCACACGGGACAGGTCATGGGAAGGGAAAACAACTCCCTCTCCTTCGCCACAGCTAAATCCTGCGGCCTGAATCGAGCTCTGTCAACCGGGGCCAAGCGGGGTGAAGGAACTTGCCGATGCGATGGCAACGGTTGCTTCGATTCGGCTGGTTGTAGACGCGACCACACCGGCACTTCCGCGAAGACAACGACTCGTCGTGTCAGAAGTCTCCACCACCGGCGTCACCGCCACCACCGCCTCCGCCACCACCGAAATCACCACCGCCGAAATCGGTGCCGCCACTGAAGCCGCCGTCCGAAGTGGACGAACTGTCGTTGCTGACACCGCCGGACGACGAATCTGATCCCGTCCAATTGGAATCGCTGCCATGGGCATGGCCGCCCGAGAACTGGTTATACAGCCAGTTCCCGGCCACGGCTCCGAAGATGCCGCCTGCCAGGCCCTGCATGAAGCCACCACCACCGCCTCCACCACCGCCGCCGTAACCGCCTCCATACCCAGGTCCAGTTCGACCACCGCCAAACAGGCGCGAGAGCAACGAGATCACGACGATGCCTCCGATGACGATCGCCATCACAAAGATCAGGCCACCGTATCCCGTCTGTTGCGCGACAGGACGATCATGGTGCGCCGGCTGCGGAGTCTTGTGCGGAGCGGGATGCGAAGAATTGGCGGGAGCCGTCGCGCTGCTGCGAACGGCATGCAGTCCTTCGAGAGTGGTGGTCAACTGCGTCACGGTATCGCTCAACGCCTTGTCGTATTCCTTGGCCTTGAATCCGGCGAGCAGTGCTGCGGTGATCGGCTTGGCTTGGGCCGCCCCGAATCCGGCGTGTTCCAGCGGCTTGCCCGCCCACAATCGCAGATGGGACGGTTCCTTGCAGATCAGGATCACGATGCCGCGTGACTTCGTCGCCTCCGCCCGATCATGCAACCAGTTCGAAAAGAACGTCTCACGCTCCTTCGCATCCATCTTCGACACGGCCTGAGCCTTCCCCTCGGGGACCG
>JAYTIB010000316.1:0-13516 GCA_043732205.1 Schlesneria sp.
GTCGCTCCGCCGACGGGACGGGTCGCGATGTAATTCTTGGACAGACACTAACGCGGTGGCAGCGCGTATTGCGGCTGCACCTGCGGCTTGACCGATTTCCATCCCTCACAGGTCATCGTCACCGCGGCCTGGATCTGAACTGTGTACAAGGTCCGCGAGGCATCCAGGCTGACGGAGTTGATCCGGGGGCTGACCCGGTCCGGCAGACCATCCGCGCGCACCAGTCTGGCGGCGAGCAACCGGCCGGGGCCCGGCAGCAGCGCGAACTGGTGGACCACATAGACGGTGATGGGATCCTGCCAGCCGATCTCTGTTTCGCGGAACGTCGACTGCTTTTCGGGGTCGGGGCACGAGTGGTTGCGGACGTTGTACGCAACGTAGTCGAGCGAGTCGCGGCCCCGCGGATCGCGCGAGTCACGCCACTCCACAATCACGCGCGTGTTCTGATCCGCATAGTTCAGCTTGTTGGTCAGCCGCGGCCCCAGTTGCGTGTTGGATGCGGACGAGGGGAGCAGCGTCGCGTACACCTGCTGGTTCGCGGCCGCCAGATTCGGCAGGAACGCCATCGTTCCCCGGGCACCGACGTTGCGGGAGGGACAGAGCGGCATCATTGCCTGCACCACCGCCGCCCGCACCTTCCACAGCTTGTCACTGCTGTTGGACGACGTGATCTCGTAGTCGGTGAATTCGCCATCGGTCTTCGTGGGAAGGTCGCTGATCCGGTTCTCGACTTCGGCCAGATCGTTGAGTTCCTGGCTGGGATCATCGATCACAGCCGGCAACCAGACCGACGCGGCGCGGGCTCCGGCGAACGCCGCGTAATGGATGGTCATCTGCGCGACCATCAACTGGCTGACCTGCACGATCAGCAGCACGACCATGATGAAGACCGGCATCGTCAGCACGAAGGCCAGCGACTGCACTCCGCCGCGCTGGCAGGAATGGACCTGTGTCAGCCGCCGCCAGTTCCATGACGGCGCGCCGACCGCCAGCACGAGGCGCAAGACCACCATCGACGCGCAGAGCACGAGAAAGCACGGCAGGCAGGCGATGAGGATTTCGCGGTTCATAGGAACCCCACAAGCCAATCGTCCTTTGTCACAATCAGGACGGCCAGCAATCCGGCCGGTGCCAGCGACAACGTTTGTTTCAGCGGTTCCCTGGTTTCCTCATCGAGCGGCACCCAGCCGCGGGCTTGCCACATCCGGGCCAGTTGACTCCGCAACTGAACCAAGATGTTCACGAAACCGATCTGCCAGACCACCACCACGCTGCCGAGGATGCCTCCCAGAACCAGCGTCCAGAGCAGCGCTTCGACTCCGCGCTCGAACCCCAGGAATGCACCCATCATCGCGATCAGCTTCAGATCGCCACCGCCAAGGTTGAACAGGACAAAGCACAACAGGATCAACCCGCCGCAGACGGCGAACCCCTTGACGGAATCCTCCAACCCCGGCAGAGCCCCGTGGACCCATCGCAGCACGAACCCCAGCACGATGCCGGGGTATGTGTTCCAGTTGTAAACGATCTGCGACCGGACGTCGGTGATGGTCGCGACGATCAGCAGGACCACCAGGGTCGCCAGTATCCCGACGCTGAACGTCACAACAGCCTCACGCCAACAGCCTGTTGAAAATCGTGGGGCACGTTTTCAACGTGCCCGTTTACTTCGGGTTTCGAGCACGATGAAATCGTGCTCCACGTGTCATTCCACAGGCCGCTACTTCTGACCGGCACCGCCACCGCCGTTGGTGACGTTGCTGCCTTCATTCTCCAGGTTCTGCATTCCCTGGTTGAAGTAGTCGCGGATCTTGGGCCAGCCGTACTTCAGGATGAAGATCAGAATCGGCAGCGCGATCGCGGCCACAATCAGGATCGTTTCCAGACTGACGGCACCGCGCTCGTCGCGATGCACCCGCAGCCACAATCGTCGCCATGAGCCTTGCCACATGTCAGTGTTCTCCACAGATGTCGTTGTCGGAGGCGCGGTTGAACGCGATGAACCCGTGTACTCGGATCGTCACCCGGCCCTCTCGAATCGACCAGTCCACTCGAATCGTCACATCAACGGCCACGAGACCAGCACGCACAACATTTCCCAGACCAACTGCATGATCCGTTTGCCCTTCACCACGATGAAGAGCACGATCGGCAGCATGGCGGCCAGAATCAGCACGTAGTCCAGCGCCGACGCGCCACGCCGGTTCAAAACAGGGGGTGATTGCGGTGGCTGCGGGAGTGTTCGCATACGGCGGTACAGTGTAATCGGCGGGAAACGACGACGCCACAAGACGATTCAGATTGTGTTTCCGTTCAGTCGAACACCCCGGCTGCGGAAAAGTGTCGCCAAGAACAGACGGCCTTCAATACCTCACATCCGGCCTGCCTGCGGAGAAATTCGTGACCGCCCGTCAACTTCTGACTTGTCACAGCCCTCACCTGACCGATACTACACCAATGCAATATCGGATTCAGCGAATAGTTGAGAACGTCTGCCAGTTCCCGTTTCACCTTCTTGTGGGTCATGTGATGCAGCAGTTGATTCGACGCCGGAGAGACCAATCATGTCCGTTACCTTTGACGCCAGGCGGATTGCCGTGGAAGAATCCGCCGCTTCGTGGTTGAAGCATTATCCACTCTGCACACCGCCGCATCTGGAGTATCCGGATGAGCCGGTGTGGTGGCTGTTGGAGCACGCCGCACAGCGGTTCCCACAGCGGACAGCGGTCCGATACTACCGCGAATCACTCAGCTATGAAGTACTGTTTGAACGAGCCCGCCAAGCGGCGGCTCTGTTCCAGTCACTCGGAGTCCAGCCCGGCGATCGGGTCGGCGTGCTGCTCCCGAATCTTCCCGAGTATCTGATCGCCGCCTATGGGATCTGGTTGGCAGGCGGCGTGGTGGTGTCGCTCAGCCCCCTCTCCGTGGCGGTCGAAATCGAAGACATGCTGCAGGCGACAGACTGCAAGCTGGTGGTCGCCCTGGATCTGCTGGCCCCCCTTGTTACCCGCGGCGCGCATTGCCCGGCACGAATCCTGACGTGCTCCATCGCCCCCCGACTGCGGACCGTCAAACGACTGCTGTACCGCGCCGCGTGCCTGAAACGACGCGGCCTGCATCCGAGCCAGCAGGTCGAGATCCTCGACTTCGTCACGGAAGTCGCCCGGATGGAACCGATCGCCGAGCCGGTTCGCGTGGAAACTCAACGGCCGGCCTACATCCTGCCGACGGGCGGAACTACCGGACGACCAAAAGCGGTCACACTATCGCACGCGAACCTGCTGGCGAACGCCCTGCAACTCAAGGCGTGGTGCGGCAACCGGACGGGGCGCGACACGTTTCTGGCGGTCATCCCGTTCTTCCACAGCTACGGTCTGTCGACATGTGCGACCGGTGGCATCGCGATGGCCGCGACGCTCGTGCTGCATCACCGATTCCAGCCGGAAACGGTGCTCGACCTGATCCAGTCCACGCGGCCGAGCGTCTTCCCGACCGTGCCGGCGATGCTGCATGTCTTGAATCAGCGGTTGAGTGACGCACCGAACAAATGGGACGTGCAGTCGTTGATGTGGGTCATCACGGGCGGCGCAGCGCTGATGCCCGACACGGCGACGGAATTCGCGCGCCACACCGGCGCGCGGGTTGTCGAAGGCTACGGCCTGTCCGAGTGCAGCCCCGTGACCCATGCGGGACCGCTGGACGGCAGCGCGCGGATGGGCATGATCGGTCTGCCGCTGCCCGACACCGACGCCCTGATCGTCGACGCCGAGACCGGCACGGAAATTCTTGACGCGGGCGAAGTCGGTGAACTGATCATCCGCGGTCCGCAGGTCATGCTCGGCTACTGGAACAATCCCGAGGCGACGGCGCAAATCCTGCGCGACGGCTGGCTGTTCACGGGTGACCTCGCCCTGCGGGACGACGACGGGTTCTTCAAGATCGTCGATCGCAAGAAGGACCTGATCATCACCAGTGGATTCAACGTCTATCCCACCGACGTCGAGTACGTGCTGATGCAGTTTCCCGGCGTCAAGGATGCGGCGGTGGTCGGTGTGCCCGACCCGCAGCGCGGCGAGATCGTCAAGGCGATCATCGTGGTGAAGGGCAAGCCGCACTTCCACCGGCACGCCTTTGAGAAATACATGAAGGAGAACCTGGCCCATCACAAGGTTCCGAAGATCCTGGAGGTGATCGAAGGGGAACTGCCCCGCAACTTCCTCGGCAAGGTGCTGAGGCGCAAGCTGCGCGGGGCGACTCTGGCATGACGTGACACGGGGCTCCGCCATTCGGGCCGAGAACAGAAGAGGAGACCTTCGGTCAGCCGATTCGGCGGGGTCGGGAGACCCGCGCCGAACAGAGCCGAACAGTCCGTCAACAATTGTGGCGGAGAGCCTGTGACACAGACCTGAAGAGTCGGACATCTGATCGAGTTAGTGTTTGCACAATCAAACCAATCAGCGTAAGTAACGAGACAAGCAACGCGGGACCGCAGCGCCCGGGACGAATCCACGACATCCCGATCTGCGGCCGGAACACCCGCCCTTGTCTCAATGTGACCTTCGCGTGGAATGCGGGGGGCCGACCATGAGTCGCACATCCGAAGCGCGTCCCGAACCACTGGCGGTGATCGCCGGAATGAGGACGCCGTTCGCCAAAGCCTTCGGGCCGCTGGCGTCCGTTTCGGCCGATGAACTCGGACGCGTCGCACTGACCGCGGCGTTGGAGCGTGCGGGGCTGAAGCCCGACCAGGTGGACGAAGTCGTCTTCGGCAACGTCGCGTCGCCAGCCAACACGGCCAACATCTCCCGCGTGATCGCATTGCGGTCCGGTGTTCCACAGGACCGCGTCGCGCATACGGTCCATCGAAACTGCGCCTCCGGAATGGAGGCCATCGTCTCAGCTTGGCAATCCATTCGCGAAGGCCGGGCGGAAACTGTTGTGGCGGGGGGAACCGAGTCCATGTCCAACATCCCACTCCTGTGGGATCCACGCATGAAGGATCTGCTCCTCGATCTGAGCCGGCAGAAGTCCATCTTTGGCAAACTGCGTGTCATGACTCGGTTCCGCCCCGCGATGCTGAAGCCGATCCCCGCGATGCTGCTGGGCCTGACCGATCCCACCTGCGGCCTGAACATGGGCCAGACCGCCGAGTTGCTCGTTCGCGACTTCGGGATCACCCGCGAAGAACAGGACCGGTTCGCACTGCTCAGTCATCAACGGGCCGCCGCCACTTGGGAACGCTGCTTCTTCAAGGGCGAGACCGCACCGGTGACGCTGCCGGACGGCAAGCCGGTGGAGAAGGATTCGGGGCCGCGCGCGAACCAGACGCTCGAAGCCCTCGCCAAATTGAAGCCCTTGTTTGAGCCAACGACGGGCTCGGTCACCGCAGGCAACAGTTGCCCCATCACAGACGGCGCGTGTGCGCTCGTCCTGATGCCTGCGGGCCGGGCCCGGGCGTTGGGAATGGTGCCGCTCGGATACATTCGCGACTACTCCGTGTCCGGGTGTGAGCCGCGGCGCATGGGACTCGGCCCGGTCCATGCGACGCACAAGCTCATCGCCCGGCACGGTCTGTCGCTGTCAGACTTTGACCTGATCGAAATCAACGAGGCGTTCGCGGCACAGGTCATCGCCTGCCAGCGCGCCTTCGCCTCCGATCAGTTCGCGGAAGAACACTTTGGTCGCACGAAGGCGCTCGGCGAAGTCCCCATTGAAAAACTGAACGTCAACGGCGGAGCCATCGCACTCGGGCATCCCGTGGGAACCACCGGAGCCCGGCTGGTTCTGACGCTGCTCCGCGCGCTCCGGGAAAAGAAACTGAATCGCGGCCTGGCCACCCTGTGTATCGGTGGCGGACAGGGAATGGCCATGTGGTTGGAAGTGGAGGAATCATGAACAGTCTGCATTTGACGAACTTCGACGTGCATCGCGATTTTCGCGGGGTGATGACGGCCATTCTGAATGTGGCCGATCAGGCCGTGAACGTCTTCAACGAAAGCGTGATGCACGATCTTGATGAACTGCTGCGGGAGGTCGAGCACGATCCGTCGGTGACCGCGCTCGTCTTTCGCAGCGGCAAAGACAGCGGGTTTCTCGCCGGCGCCGATCTGAGGATCATCGGCACGCTGGCGACGTCGGAAGCGGCCCAGGAAATCTGCTGGTCGGGACAGGGCCTGTTGCAGCGGCTGGAGTCCCTGCGGGTTCCCTCGGTGGCGATCATCAGCGGCGTCTGTCTGGGGGGCGGCCTGGAGTTCGCGCTCGCTTGCAAATACCGGGTCGTCATTGATGATCCGCGAACCCGGCTGGGGCTGCCCGAAGTGGAACTCGGCCTGATGCCCGGCTGGGGCGGAACGCAGCGGCTGCCGCGTCTGATCGGGTTGTCCGCCGCGCTGCCCATGCTGCTGACCGGAAAGAAGGTGAGTGCCAAGGATGCGCACCGGATCGGCTTGGCGGATGTCGTCTGTCGGCCGGACGAAGCCGACGCGCAGGTTGCACAACTGCTCGGCATGCACACCGACGGAGATCCCGCCAAAAACTACGCGGCCGATGCCTCGTTCAACATCGGGTCGGTGATGTTCCGATTGTTCCGCGGTGTCACCCAGCCCGGTCACCGTGAGGGAGTCTTGACCTGGTTCAAAGACAAGACGTGGCTCGGTCGACGACTGGTCAACAAGGTCGCCCGCCGGGGAATTGCCTCCAACACGACCAATTACCCGGCGCTCGAGGCGATCCTGCGGACGGTCTCCGCGGGACTCGGTGACCGCACCGGACGCGGGTATGCCGTCGAACGGGAAGAGTTCGGCAAGTTGCTGATGACCGACACGCATCGCAGTCTGCTCGGTCTGTTCTTCCAAAGGGAACGGGCGCGCAAGGCGGAAACGTGGGTCCGTGGCCTGACGGGCAAGCCCCGCCGCGTGAAGAAGGTCGGCGTACTGGGCGGCGGTGTCATGGGAGCCGGCATCGCCCACTGGGCCTCCATGCAGGGCTTTGAAGTCGTGCTGAAGGAAGTCAACGCCGAACTGCTGGATGCCGGCTTGGGACGGATCCGCGATCTGTTCCAAGAATCGGTTCGCAAGCAGGCGGTGTCTCCGACGGACGCGGCCACGAAGATCGGCGCGATCACCGCGACGACCGACTGGCGCGCGTTTGCCGATGTCGACCTGGCGATCGAAGCGGTCACCGAACGGCTCGACATCAAGCAGGCCGTCTTCCGCGATTTGGAACTGTTCTGCCCGAAGTATGCGGTGCTCGCGTCGAACACGTCGGCGTTGTCGATCCGGGCCATCGGCGAGGCGATTCACGATTCGCACCGCGTCCTCGGCCTGCACTTCTTCAACCCGGTGCATCGCATGCAACTGGTCGAAGTCGTCCGCACCGACCAGTCGCGCGATGAAGACGTGGCGATGCTCGTCGACTTCGTCAAGAAGCTGGGCAAGGTTCCGCTGGTCACCGCCGACAGCCCCGGTTTTGTCGTCAATCGCATCCTGTTCCCGTACCTGGACGAAGCGGTGCGGCTGCATTGCGAAGGGGTGCCGACCGAAGCGATCGACCGGGCTCTGAAGCGATTCGGCATGCCGATGGGACCGCTGGAACTACTCGATCAGGTGGGGCTCGATGTCGCGGCGCATGTGGCCGATTCCCTCAACGGCCTCAGCCCCGAACCGAGTCCCACCGGTGGTCGATTGCACGAGATGGCCGCCGAGGGACATCTCGGCCGCAAGTCGGGCCGCGGATTCTATGTCTATCCACTCGGCGAACATCGCAAGGGACGGGCGGTCGCGTTTGATGGCAAGCCGCGGCAGATGTCATCCGACGACATTCGCGACCGCGTCGTCCTACGACTGGTCAACGAAGCGGCCAAGTGTCTGCAAGAAGGAGTCGTCCCCGAAGCGTGGATGATCGACTTGGGGATGGTGCTCGGCACCGGCTTCGCCCCGTTCCTCGGCGGACCATTCCGCATGTGCGAACTCCGCGGCTACGGCGAGGCCGCGGCGAAACTCGAGTACTTCCAAAAAACCGCCGGCCCAAGATTCGAGCCGGCAGCCTGGCTGGTCGATCAAATTGAACATCGCACCGAACATCACTCGACGTAGGTGCTGGAAAGTTTCTGTGTGGGACGGTGTCAGCCCAATGGCAATCACGTTGGTCTGTAGCTGAACTCGCAAGAGTTCAGAGGATTGCCGAAACCGGCTGAATTCTTGCGAATTCAGCTACAGCAAGTAGGGTGCGTGAAGTCTTCGGAACGCACCGGTTTGAGACCGACTGTTCCGAAGACGGTGCGTTCCGAAGACTCCACGCACCCTACGGTCTTACCGCTTAAAGTGAGAATCATCGAGCATCGGCCCAGTACGGAAACGAGGAAATCATGATTGCCAAAATGAATGATCCGGTGGTTGAGGACTCGATTGCCACGGCTGTGGAACCCGCGTCGCCGTCACCGGTCGCGGCACGACCCGTCGGCGAACCGTCGTTCGCCGAAACGGCCCTCAAACTGAGCGGCAAGAGCGACGAAGAGGTCCGTCGCACGGGGGCCGTCGACACAGCCGACGACCAAGTCGAGTCGCTGTTCCGCCGCGAGTACCAGACCGCCAACAGCCCGATCCACCGGGCCGTGTGGGACCACGCCGTGCCGGTCGATCTGTTCACGACGGACCCTTCGCCGACGTCACTGCAGGCCGAGCGCGTGATGCGTGATTCGCTGCATGTTGTCGAGGGACACCTGTACCGCGGCACTCTGCACGACGAGCGGCGCAAACTCCGCGAGGACGTCCTGCACAACCTCGGTGACGCCGGCTACTGGGGACTGCTGGTCGACAAGACCTATGGCGGTTCGGGCACATCGTTCTCACAGTTCGCACCCTTCCTGACCAAGATGGCCCAGTTCGATCCGACCATCGCCGGCTTGGCGTCAGTCCACGGCTGCATCGGTGCCGTCGATCCGCTGCAAACGTTCGGCAGCATCGAGCAAAAGCAGCGGTTCCTCCCCAAGCTCGCCAGCGGCGATCGACTGTCGGCCTTCGCACTGACCGAACCGTGCGCCGGCTCGGACCTGACCGCCCTGCGCACGGTCGCCGTCAAACGGGGCGACACGTACTACGTCACCGGTGAGAAGCTGTTCATCACCAACGTGACTCCCGGTCGGACGATCGGCCTGGTCTGTCTGATCGAGGGAAAGCCCGCCGTCCTGATCGTCGATCTCCCTGCGGAAGAATGCGACTCGTTCCGGTTGAAGCAATACGGGCTGTACGCCCTGAAGCACGCTCACAACCAGGGAATCGTGTTCGACAACCTCCCCGTTCCCGCCGAGAACCTTCTCGATCCGGGCGACGGGGACGGTCTGAGCATCGCGTATCACGGGTTGAACCGGGGCCGCGTGGCCCTGTGTGCCAATGCCGCCGGAACAATGCGCCTGATGCTCGCGAACATGATTCCCTGGTCTCGGTTTCGCAGGACGTACGGTCATGCGATTGAAACCCGCGAACTGGTCACGCGGCGGATGGGACACTTGTCCGGACTGATCGTCGCCTGCGATGCCCTCACCGAATGGACGGCCGGGTTGCTCGACCGCGGCTTCCGCGGCGAAATGGAATGCATCGTCGCCAAGATCTTCGGCAGTGAATCACAGAAGGAGGCGGCGATCGAACTGTTCATGAAGACGCACGGCGGCCGGTCGTTCCTGCACGGCCACTTGTTCGGCGACAACGTCCACGAATTCCTCGCCCCCTGCATCTATGAGGGGGAGGGGGAAATGCTCGGCATGGCGTTCTTCAAGTCACTGGTGAAGCATCACGGCCGACAGTTCTTCGAACCGATCGGCAAGGCGCTCGCCGCCAACAAGATCAAACAGCCGAACATGGCCAATCCGTCGCACCTGTGGGCGCTGAAGGGACCGTTGATGAACTACGGCAAGTGGTTCGTTGGCCAATCGCTGCATCGCGCCGACTACCAACTGCCCGACATGCCGTCCCGTCTGAAGGATCATGCCGGGTTCGCCGCGACGTGGCTGCAACGAAGCGCCCTCGAAATCAGCGGCACGATGCGCAAGTTCCAGTTGAAACTGGCCGACCGCCAGTGCCGCATGGCCGAACTGTCGGGCCGGGTCCAACTCGCCGTGGTGATCCTCTGCACGAGTCTCTACGCGGCGCGGCACAAGAACGAAGTCATCGCGGAAGCGGCCGACACCGTCTGCCAGGAACTGCGCCGCCGCATGCTCGGCGGCCTGCCGACGGACCGCTACTTCAAACAGGTGACGAGCCTCGGCCGGGCCATCGCCGAAGGACACTTCCCCGGCCTCGACGAAACCCCGCTAGCGAGCGTGATGATGCCGTACCAGAACCAATGAGCCCGCCTTGACTCGACTGTCGCCTTCTTTGGACTGCGAGGATTCATCACCGCTGTACTTTCTGTTTTCGCCTTGCGATTCTGGGCAGTGGGTGATTGGCGCGTTGCAGAAACTTCCCATCCGGAGTCGGCCAACTAACACGCCCCACGGATAGTCCCCGTGGGGCGTGTTCATGTGGCGGCGCTAGCTGATTAGCCCAGTTAGTCGCGGAAGGTGCCCCTTGATGAATTCTCGTGGAATCATGTTCTTCACGAACGCTTTCACGGGTTCCTCAACATCAATTTGATCCAAGACTTTGGCGGTGCATGGAGCGATCATTTCCACTCCGAGCAATCTGCCTTTCCGGTCGTAGTCAGCCATGACTCTCCCGTCAGCCAGTTCGGCGGTCTTGAATGATTTGCCGGGTCGAATCCCAAAATACACGGAGAGCAGTCGTCCCGTGGCCTTGTCGATGGATAGCGAAACGGAATACTCGGGTTGCATTCGATTGCTCATTTCTTCAGATCCAATACACGGTAATCACCCGCAATCTTGTCGCACCAACCTCATCGTATACGACAGACAACGTTCTGGCCTTCGATTTCTTCCACGCAATCCGCTTGTGTGGGACATCTGCCGGAAGTTCTCGTTTCGTCGGATTTCTCAATGCCGTCAAGACATCATTTTCTGAGACAGAACGCAACGCCATCCGATCAAGTGCGTGGGCGACAAACTCCACTGTCGTGAACATCCCGACCGTCGCACTCACGACCTTGTTTTCCCGCTTCCGAATTGGAATATCCATCTCGGGAGTCCCGCTGCATGTTCATGGAAACATCCGGCGACAATCAAGAACGCATTGTTCGCCAGCCCGCACCAGAGTTCAAGCGACGCGGCAGCAGCAACGGCGGGGAGACGTTGAAAGGGTGAGAGATTGCCGCGCGGATGTCGTGTCACACCACGATGCAAGATCTGCAACGCGCCAATCACCCACTATCAAGAGTCGAGCTAATCCGTCCCGTCCCTCGTCGGCGCGGACGATTGCCCCTCGTGAAACAGAACCATCCACGGTTCCCGCAGACGCAGCAGCCACGCCGATCCGAAGAACGTGGCAAACCCGGCGACCAGCGGAACACCGAGTTTGATTCCACGCACCGCCCATCCGTCGTCGTCTGCGGCGACGTTCGCGCCCGTCAGCGAGAGACACGCGAGGCTGACGAGGCTCATGGCGGCGACCGCGATCAACGTCTTGCCACCGGTCCGCGCGATTCCCCGCCAATCCAATAATCCAACGCGCCGCTGCAACAGCAGGCCGGTCGCCACGCACTGCAGCGCCGCCACCAGGGCCGTCGACAACGCCAGTCCGCGGGCACCCAGCGGCCAGATCAACGTCACGTTCAACACCACGTTCAACGCCATCGCACCGAGGCCGATGGACATCGGTGTCACGCGGTCTCCCGCCGCATAGAACGCCCGTTGCAGGATCAACAGACCGCAGTAGGCCCACACCCCCGAGCCGTAGCACACGATCATGTCACCCGTCAGATGCGCGGCGGCCGCATCGAACCTGCCGTACTGAAAGAACAGCGTCGCGAGCGGATGAGCCACCAGCATCAACCCCGCGCTGGCGGGCAGGCCGATCGCCAGCACGAGTCGAATCCCCAACGACAAGTCGCCGCGCAGCCTGACGGAATCTCCCCGTTGCGCATGCTGCGTGAACAACGGAAACAGGACCGTTCCGAGGGCGACTCCGAACACACCCAACGGAAACTGGTACAGCCGCTGTCCGAGGTAAAGTGCCGTCGCGGTCCCGGCCTGCAGCGGATACGCGGGAGACCACGGCAGAGGCATCAAAGGTCCGGCCCCCTCCGGTCGCGCGAAGCCCCAGGCGACAAAGCTGTCGACCACCGCGTTGAGTTGCGTGATCGACAGCCCGACGACGACGGGCAGCATCTCCCGCGCAACGCGGTGTACCGCACCGAACGCCAGACGCCAGTCGGACCGGTACGCAAAGCCGCACCGCCACACGATCGGAAACAAGACGGCGAGTTGCAGGCCGCCGGCGATGACCACGCACACGGCGGTCGCGTGGATCTGGCTGATCGCATCGGACCAACAGACCGGGATCACCCACCACAGCGCAGCCAACCAGACGATGTTCAGCACGACGGGAACAAGTGCCGGCCACACAAACCGCCCGAGCGCATTCAGCACCGCCCCCAATTGAGCGGCCAGGCAGATCAGGATCACATACGGCAACAACACTGCGGTGAGTCGACACAGCAACCGCGTTTCCGGACTCAACTCGACAAACGACACCAGCAGTCCCAGCGCGACTTCGGCAACAACGACCAGTCCGCACAGGACAACGCTCAGTGTGACAAACACAGCCCAGGTGACGCGCACGGCCGATTCACGACCGCGCTGGTTCAACTCTTCCACAACCACCGGCAGGAAGGCGGTCGTCAGCGCCCCTTCGCCCAGCAGCACACGGGCCAGATTCGGCAAGCGGAAGGCGACGGTGAACGCGTCCATCACCGAACCTGCGCCGAACAGCCTTCCCATCGCCTGATCGCGGAGCAGCCCGAAGACCCGGCTAACGAACGTACAGAGGCTGACAACACGCAGGTTTCGCGAAACGTTCTGCAGCTTGTCATTCAAGGTACGTCACGCCACGGTGGCAAATCGCAATTCACCGGGGATGGGCAATCGCGCGGCGTTGATGTCGATCAACAGCAGGAACTCTTCCACGCGCTGGTATTTGATTTCCTGGTTCTCGATCGCCCACATGATGATTTCCAGATTGTCGTGGATGTGGTGGTCGCCATCCCCCTTCATGCGGTTCATGATCGCGTCCAGCAGATCCCGCTCCATGACGATCCGGCGCAGGATGGCATGGTCGAGTTCATTGAACTCACGCCAACACCGCTTCCCCTCAATGTGTTCCAGGCGACGCCAGCGGCAGAAGCGCCACCAGAAGCGGCGCAGCCAGTCTTCCACGGCTTTCTGGCCGAGATCCTGCCGGGCCTTTTCACTTTCGATCCACTTGTGCCGCTCGATTTCCTCGCGGGCATGCGGCAGGAAGCTCTCGGCGAGCATCTGCAAGAGCGTGGCACAAGCGACAGTTTGATCCGCTGACTGGTCTGACAAGGGGCGCACCTCGTGATTCCGGACCGGCATTCATGGACGATTGTT
>JAYTIB010000317.1:0-5279 GCA_043732205.1 Schlesneria sp.
GATCGCGGCCAGCGCGTCTCGGGCAAGGGAGACCAGACCCGCAAGCGCACGATCACGGGTGCCCACATGGAGGGGCAGGAGATCATCCTCGACGTCGACGAAGTGCAGTGCCGCCGTGGTCGCGTGCTGGCGGCCATCGGTTCGACGCAATGCACGGTGCAAGCCGATGCCGGTCAGATCGAGGCGGGTCGCCGCTATGAATGCACCGTGCGGCGCGTCGTGCGGACGGTGTCGCGCGAAGCACGCAGCGCCGTGGTCGCCGGCGACCATGTCCTGTTCCTGCCAAGTGGCGATGAACATGGAGTGATCGAACGGGTCGAGCCGCGGCAGGGGGTGCTGGCACGCGGGCATCAGTACAAGCAGCACATCCTCGTCGCGAACATTTCGCAGGTGGCGATCATCGCCTCGGCCAGCGATCCACCGCTGAAGCCGGCCCTGATCGACCGGTTCGTGGTCAGCGCGGCCAAGGGGGGGACGTCGGCCCTGATCGTGCTCAACAAGTGCGACCTCGTGGACCTCGCCGATCTGCAACCACTCATCGGCATGTATGCCCGGATGGGTTACTCGATCATCCCGACCAGCGTGACGACCGGCCTGGGAATGCCGCGGCTGCGTCGGCAGTTGAAGGGACACCAGACTGTCTTCACCGGTCAGAGCGGCGTCGGCAAGTCATCGCTTTTGAATTCGCTGCAACCGGGACTCGGCCTGCGCGTGGGTGACGTCAGCCGCGTGACCCAGAAGGGCCGGCACACGACGCGCTATACCGAGTTGCTCGAACTGCAATCCGGCGGCTGGGTCGTCGACACGCCGGGCATCCGCCAACTGGAGCTGTGGGACGTGCAGTCGGTCGAGGTCGAAGGCTTCTTCGTCGAGTTCCGGCCGTTCGTCCCGCGCTGCAAATTTCCCGACTGCCTGCATGTCCACGAAGAAGGGTGCGCCGTCCGCCTGGCCATCAAGCACGACTTGATCTCGGCCACCCGCTACGAAAGCTATCTGCGGATGATCGTCGGTGAAGATTGAAACTTCACGCGGTGAAACGTGACACATTCGAGTCGTTTAACCCTGAGCCAACGGCGAAGGCGGAGCGGGCCGACGCGTCCGTCTCCGCTGGCATTGTCGGCACACGCATTGGGGCGCTGGCACCCGACACCTTCGCCGTTGGCTCAGGGTTAAACGACTCAGTCTGGGCCGGGTGCGGTAGAAACCCAAGCAGGCTTCGACGCTGCTTTCCCCGCAGTTTTCCACCGGTTCACGCCGTTCCTTTGCGAGTCCGCCCGGTGGCCGATAGACTCCCCCTGTGTCGCTGGCCGCACACGAATTCCCGTCGACCGGCGCTCCTCTCCGAGTCACGTTCGACGCACTAACCTTCCACCTTGAGCAGGCAAACCACGATGTCATTCTTCCCCGAGATTCCCAAGATCCAGTACGAAGGCCCGACCAGCAGGAATCCGCTGGCGTTCAAGCACTACAACCCCGAGGAGATCGTCGAGAGCCACCGGTTGAAGGAACTGATGCGGTTCACCGTCTGCTACTGGCACACGTTCCGCGGCACCGGCAGCGATCCGTTTGGATCGGCCACGCTGCAGCGTCCGTGGGACGACGGATCGAACTCGGTCGAGAACGCCGTCAAGCGGGTCGACGTCGCGTTCGAGTTCATCGACAAGCTCGGCTGCCCCTATTACGCGTTCCACGACCGCGACGTCGCGCCGGAAGGGGACACGTTGTCACACACCAACAAGAACTTGGACGAAGTCGTCAAGGCATTGAAGTCGGCCCAGCAGCGGACCGGCATCAAGCTGCTGTGGGGGACGGCCAACATGTTCTCGCACCCGCGCTTCATGCACGGTGCCGCGACAACCTGCAATGCCGATGTCTTCGCTTTCGCCGCCGCTCAGGTGAAGAAGGCGCTGGAAGTCACGCTCGAACTCGGTGGCGAAAACTACGTCTTCTGGGGCGGGCGCGAGGGCTACCACAACCTGTACAACACGAACATGAAACGCGAACTCGATCACCTCGCCAAGTTCATGCACATGGCGGTCGACTACGCCAAGAAGATCGGTTTCAAGGGGCAGTTCCTGTTCGAACCCAAGCCCAAGGAACCGACGAAGCACCAGTACGACTTCGACGCCGCGGCCTGTCTGAACTTCTGCCGCCAATACGGACTGATGGGCCACGTGAAGCTGAACATCGAGACCAACCACGCGACGCTGGCCGGTCACACGATGATGCACGAACTGGAATACGCCCGCATCCAGGGGGCACTCGGCAGCATTGATGCCAACACGGGCGACCTGATGCTCGGCTGGGACACCGACCAGTTCCCGACCGACATCTATCTGACCACGCAGTGCATGCTGGTGATTCTCGAACAGGGCGGCCTGACCCCCGGCGGAGTGAACTTCGACGCCAAGGTCCGCCGCGAAAGTTTCGAGCCGGTCGACCTGTTCCACGCCCACATCGGCGCGATGGACGCCTTCGCCCGCGGCGCCAAGATCGCGGCCGCGATCCGCAAGGACGGCGTCTTGAAGGACTTCGTCAAGAACCGCTACCGCAGCTTCGACACCGGCATCGGCGCCGAAATCGAAAAGGGAACGGCCAACTTCGAAACCCTCGAAAAGTACGTCCTCGCCAAACACACCCTCGACCCCAACGAATCCGGCCGGCAAGAGTACTTGGAGAACCTCATCAACCAGTATTTGTGACCGTTGACTCGGGTAAACTTTGATTGGAGGTCACTGGAGTGCGTCCGTCATGAATTCCAAGCTGAGCGTCGATTTTATCAAGAGCAACTTCTTTCGAGTGGTTCACGCCGATGGGGTGTGGGGATCCATCACCGCCGCGGGTGCCATTCACATGGACATCTGGAATAGCCGAGAGGCGATCCCCCGACGGTTAACCTACACCATCGATGAACAGGGCAGTATTGTTGATGTTCAACCGGAAATCCGTGCCGATCAAATCCGAGAGGTTGAAGTGGGCGTGGTAATGGATGTGGAGACGGCGAAAGCGGTTTGTGGCTGGCTCAGGGAGCGGATCGAGGAGGCAGAGCAGTTTCTGACACCAATGTCCCAAGTTTTGGAGGAGCGGGATGCCTAGCTCTGTGATGAAAGTGGCAGCACGCAGTACCACTGAACGACGGTTTCTCCGCAGGCCACCCCCGGCGAGCGAAGCAACCCCGACTGTTCGACTGGGAAACCATCAACTGTGGATTCTACAACACCACCCAGAGGGAAGGTCCGCGCGCAGACAATTCGTGTTCGATCAAAGCCTTGCGCTTGATCGCGAGTTCCGGCGCTTGACTGGCGAATGGCAATCTGCCACGAAGTACCAGTCCTCTGTCTCGGCGATTTGTTCGCATCCGTCATACCAACGGATTATTGGAATGGGGCCACCGGTCCTTCCGTTGATCTTGCGGGAACTCCAGCAATCACCGCACCTGTGGTTTTGGGCGTTGAATGCGATTACTGGTATCAACCCCGTTTCACCTGAGCATCGCGGTCGCATCGATCTGATGGCCACCGATTGGATTGAATGGGGTCGGCAGCAGGGGTCGATTGAATCGTGAACCCTGAACTGGAAGCAGTTTTTCCGGGTCTGGCAAACGCCGGCTATGCCGTGACCAGCCCCGAGACAACAGGCTACAACTGCATCGCTTGGGCTGCCGGAGCAGGCGATTGCTGGTGGTGGCCAGACCTCAATGAATCGTTCTTCTGGCCAGACGGCATCGAACGGCGGGAAACTCTGGAGATGTTTGTTCGGGCGTTTGCGGTTCTCGGGTACTCTGAGTGTGGCACCGGCGATTTTGAAACTGGCCGTGAAAAAGTCGCGATTTTCGTGAGGAATGGCCTGCCCACTCATGCGGCAAGGCAGTTAGCCGACGGGTCGTGGACTAGCAAATGCGGCGCGGGGCACGACATTGCTCATGCCTTAGACGGCCTGAATGGGGAGCTTTACGGTCAGCCGGTTGTGTTCATGGCTCGTCAGTCATCAATGATGGAACCGACCTCAACCTCGCACGATTGACGCCGAACCTGATTCACTCTGAGAGGCTATCCGAGAAGTGCCCAAATAGTCGTGGTTCGCTCCGCGAACCAACGTCTTGGAACATGAAACGGCCTAATTCGAAGGACTTTCAAGGCGTTGGTTCGCAGAGCGAACCACGACTATCGACTTCTCGGATAGCCTCTAAGTGGAAGCGTCTCTGATGGCAACCATCGAGACGTCTGTCAAACGCTGTCCGAGGTCGGCTGCGTCACCAAGACCTGTCCACTGCCCGATCGAGGTGGACGTAGCCGCCGTCGACGTGGAGCAACTGGCCGGTCGTGTGACTGGAGCGGGATGACAGCAGGAAGGCGACGGTGTTGGCGATTTCTTCACAGGTCGTCATCCGGTGTTCGAAGGGAATCCGCGCCTCAATCTGGCGGCGGATTTCGTCCGGGTTGGGGACCGTGGACAGCCAGGTGGCGTACATCGGTGTCCAGCACTCGGCGACGATCACCGCGTTGACCCGGATGTGGTACTTCGCCAGTTCCACGGCCCATTCGCGGGTCAGCGCGTTGCGTCCGCCGTTGGCCGCCGCGTAGGCCGAGGTTCCCCCCTGCCCGGTCTCGGCCACCTTGGAGCCGACGTTGACGATCGCCCCGCGCGACTTCTTCAACTCGGGCAGGGCGAAGTGGGCCATCTCGTAGTAGTGCAGCAGGTTCTTACGGAGCGACGCCACGAAGCGTTCGGTGTCGCCGTCCTCCAGGCTCACTCCGTCGTTGATCCCCGCGTTGTTGACCAGGCCCTCAATCCGGTGGAACTTCGACACCGTCGCTTCGACAGCGCGGCGGCAATCCGCGGTTTGATTCAACTCCGTCGTCACCGCCCACGCCTGACCACCCGCGGCTTCAATCGTCCGGACCGCGGCGGCGTTGTCGGATTCGTTGCGGCCGACGATGACGGGAATCGCCCCCTCGGCGGCCAGCGCCTGCGACACCCCCAGGCCGATCCCCTTCGCCCCGCCCGTCACCAGAATCACCTTGTTCGCCAGTCCCAGATCCATGAGTTGTCCCTTGCAGAAATCCTGATTTGAGATTTGAGATTCAGATTCAGATTCAGATTTGAAATTCCAGACCGCGACTCTCGACGTTCACGTTCAGTTCACCACATCCCCGACGCCAGCAGCCACACGGCGCTGATGGTGGCCAGCGACAGGACGATCGTTTGAAACACCCGCTGCGGGACTCGTTCGAGCAACCACTTTCCCGCCGACAGTCCCGCAATGACCGCCGGGACCA
>JAYTIB010000318.1:0-1938 GCA_043732205.1 Schlesneria sp.
CGGAGCGACGGGACTACAGTAGTCCCGTCGCTCCGCCGACGGGACGCCCTGGGACAACCGGTCAATCTCAACCGCGTGAGGTATAACCCGGATTACTCACCACGAAATACACGAAACACACGAAAGGAAAACGGTGAAGCAGGTTGGCTAACGCGTCAGTCTGTGGACGGAGCGACATAATGCTCCCGGTGACCTGCGACGCAACTCTCAGCCTTTCGTGGGTTTCGTGTATTTCGTGGTTCAGTCCATGAATAATCCGCGCTCATGTGGTGACGAGGCAATCCCGTCGCCACCGTTGCATCGACGATGCCACACCAAGCGTGCCAATCGTCGCTGATTCGCGTCCCTTCCTCAAGCGCCGTAGGAATGACGGCCAAACGATTGGCGGACGCTCGACCCTCGTCCGGTTTCCGCTTAGACTGAGCCCCATGAAACGAGCACTCATCACCGGAATCACCGGCCAGGACGGATCGTATCTGGCGGAGTTGTTGTTGGCGCAGGGGTACGAGGTCCACGGCCTGGTTCGCCGGGTCGCCTTGGAGGACGCACGCCACAGGCTGTCGCGGATTCTGCATATTCGCGATCAGGTTCACCTGCACGCCGCGAGCTTGGAGAGCTTCCCGTCGCTGTACAACGCGGTGAATCAAATCCAACCGGATGAGCTTTACCATCTGGCGGCGCAGAGCTTCGTGTCGTACTCGTTCGACGACGCGTTCTCGACGTTCCGCACGAACATTGACGGAACGCACTATGTGCTCGAATCGGTGAAGCAGGCCGCGCCGAAGTGCAAAGTCTACTACGCGGGGTCGAGCGAAATGTTCGGGAACGCCCCCGAAACGCCGCAGAACGAAGAGACCAAGTTCTCTCCCCGCAGCCCGTACGGAATCTCGAAAGTGACCGGCTACGACTTGTCTCGCAACTACCGCGAGGCGTACGGCCTGTTTGTCTGTTCGGGAATCCTGTTCAACCACGAATCACCGCGGCGGGGGTTTGAGTTTGTCACCCGCAAGATCACCTCGCATGTGGCCCGCATCAAGCAGGGACTGATCGACAAACTGCCGCTCGGCAATCTCGATGCCTGCCGCGACTGGGGTTTTGCGGGGGATTATGTGGTGGCGATGTGGCAGATGCTGCAGCAGCCGCAACCGAGCGATTTCGTGATCGCCACGGGTGAGTCGCATTCCGTGCGTGAGTTTTGCGACGTCGCCTTCCGCTGCGCTGGTCTCGACTGGCAGAAGCATGTGGTCGTCGACCCCGACTTCTATCGCCCGGCGGAGATCCACCAGTTGATCGGCGACGCCAGCCGCGCCCGGCGCGAACTCGGCTGGTCGTCGACCACGTCGTTCGAAGATCTGGTCCGCAGCATGGTCGAGCACGATCTGCAACTGGCGTGAGAGAGCGGCGGGCGGCGGAAAAACAGATCTCTTGCAGTCCGGCCACCCGTCTCCGGCCTTCCCGCTCACGTGATCGGCCCCGAGGTCCACGGGCAGAATTCCTCGTCGCCGATGCCCTGGGCTTCGCTCTTGGTTTTCTTGCCGCCGGCGACGGCGATCACTTCCTCGAAAATCTCGCGGCCGACTTCTTCGATGGTGGCACCGTCGAGGATTCGGCCGGCGTTGATGTCCATGTCGTCGACCATGCGCTCATACATCGGCGTGTTCGTGGCGATCTTGATCGACGGGACCGGCTTGCAGCCGAAGCAGCTTCCGCGGCCGGTCGTGAAGCAGACCACGTTGGCTCCCCCCGCGACGAGTCCCGTCACGGAGGCCGGGTCGTAGCCGGGTGTGTCCATGAACACGAAGCCCTTTTTGGTGACCGGTTCGGCGTACTCGAAGACTCCGTTCAGTGCGGTCGTCCCCCCCTTGGCGATGGCTCCGAGTGACTTCTCATAGATCGTGGTCAGGCCCCCTTTTTTGTTGCCGACTGACGGATTGATGT
>JAYTIB010000319.1:0-5263 GCA_043732205.1 Schlesneria sp.
AGTAGTGGATGCCGGCGCCAACCTGGTGGGCGCGGGCGATGCGGAAGATCGTGCGCACTGCCTCGTCGAAGCGCGGATGGCCGTACAGCTCGGGGATCCCCAGGCTGCACGACAGATCGTGCGGCCCGATCAGCACCGCATCCAGTCCGGGCACCGAACAGATCTCGTGCAGGGCTTCGATCGCCGGCACGCTCTCGATGTTGGCGATCAGGATCTTGTCGCCGTTGCGCTGGTCGAGATAGTCGCGCAGTTCGGGTTCGAGTGTTTGGCGGTCGTGAAGAGCCTCTTGCAGTCGGCGTCCCTTGAGCGGCCGGAGTTTGACCGCCCCCACCAGGCCCCGCACCTGATCGGCCGTCTCCAGGTACGGACCGATGATCCCCGCCGCTCCGGCGTCCAGCGCCTGGCAGGCTTCGAACGGATCGTTGCACGGGATGCGCACGACGGGCGGCAGTTCCAGCGCCTGATAGGTCTGGCAGATCCACGACAGTGTCTGTCGATCGATCGGCGTGTGCTCGGTGTCGACGAACACGAAGTCGATCCCCGACTGCTTCACCAGATTCGGCCACAACGGCGATGTGGAAACCATCGCTGATGAGAAGACCCGCTGTCCCGCGTGCAAGGCTTGAATGATGTCGCGACCGTTCATGGTTCTGTCCTGTGTCAGTGGCTGAAATGCGGACGTTGCCAACATCGCTTGGAATTGACCGCTTTTGGTGTGGGAAGGTGCGAGTGCATTGGTTATTGGCTATTGGCTATTGGCTATTGGCTATTGGCTATTGGCTATTGGCTATTGGCTATTGGCTATTGGCTATTGGCTATTGGCTATTGGCTATTCGGGATCGGCAAATCATCAATTGCCAATAGTCAACCACCAATCACCAATTGTGTTTTCTCTCGACAATTTGACCTCGTTGGTCGAAAGGATGCGGGCCAGTCGAAGCGCTGCAGGTATCCGCAATCATCGACTGTCATGTCACGTCCACCGGCTGTCCCGTCCGGCACGACTCGCGCGCCGCTTCGAATGTGGCAAAGATCCTGCGGCTGGCGTGCGCATTCATCATCGTGTCGCCGTTGGTGTCGATCGCCTGCGCGAAGTTGTCGGCCAGCAGAAAATCATTTTCGTTGGCGATGCGCCGCTGGCGGGCTTCCTTCGCCGGTTGATTGCGATAGTACATGCCGACGTCCGGCCGGGCTTCCTGAATCACCAGCGCGCCGCGCGAACCGAGCACCCGCAGCTTGATCTCACCACCGCTCGGATGACTCGCCAGCCCGATCCGGCCGATCACGAGCGAGGCGATCAGACCACCCTCCATTTCCAAGGTCACACTCGCCAGATCTTCGACGCCGTTGTCGGCATGGACCTGGTGAAAGTGCGCGGTGGACCGGGCGAACACGCGCCGCACTTCCGCACCGGTCAGCAGCCGGATGTAGCCCAGCGGATAGATCCCCTCGACCGCCAGTTCGCCCAGCGGTTCGCGACCCAGACCGCCGTCGGAGTTGTCGACATGCGCGGCGATCTGATGCGCGAGCCAGTTGATCGGTGGATAGCCCGGCAGTCGGGTTCCCTTGGGTGGACCCGAATCCTTGGCGAAGTAGAAGTCGGCATGCACGGCCACCGGCCGGCCGATGACTCCCTCGGAAATCTGCCGCCGGGCCTGTTGCACGGCGGGGACTCCGTTGCGGTTCCACATCAGGAACTTCACGCCGGTTTGATCGACCGCTTCCACGAGTCGGTCGCATTCCGCGCGGCAGGTCGACATCGGCTTGTCCTGAATCACGTGTACACCGGCCAGCGCCGCGCGGATGCTCAGGTCGCAATGCCGCTCGGCTTCGGGGCTGACAATCGCCACCCGCACGTGGAAGTCACGCAGGGCTCGTTCGACGTCGCGCACGTACGGAATCCGCTGCGCATCGGCGAACAGTTGGTTCCGTTCGTGAATCCATTCCGGCACTTGCGGATCGTCGGCGACGACGGTCAGTTCGAACCGCGGATGCGACGCCACCCCACGCGCCACGTAATCGTGCTTGGCGACGCTGAGCACGGCACAGCGAAACGGTGCGGCGAGTTCCGGCATGTTCAGCACTCCTCCGGGGAAACGGCGCGGCCCACATCGAGGGACCGTCGCACGGCTCCCGCCAACCCACGGACCTGCCGCCACTGCGCGAGTCCGTGCTGAGTCGCGTCGGCCGACGAGAGTCCGTCGACAAACTGCTGGATCAGGTTGACGATTGACAACAGGCCCTCGTCCGTCGGTGTGGCTTGGGGAGGTCCGCCCCGAAAGGCCAGTTGCCGGTTGGAATGATCGTCGGCATACATCGCGCCGTTGGAACAGATCACGGAGAGCGACTGATAGCCGTCTCCGGGTGGCAGGCTGTCGGCATAGTCGACCAGCGCCATGCCGCCATCGGCGAAGCCCAGATGCACCTGGATCGAACTGGGGTTGGCCGGATTTTCGGGCGGGATCAGCCGGAACGCGCTAGCGTCTGGTTCTTGCCCCGGTCGCACGTCCGAACCGGGGGCTAGCGCCCTGCGGCTGATTGTGTTGGCCGAAACATTGGCCTCACCCACCGTCGTCGTGGCGTTGTCACCCGCTTCGCCACCGTGTCGCGCGATGGCATACACCAGGTTTGGCGACTGTTGCGTCAGCCACAGCACCAGATCGAGATCTCGCACCAGCGGGGCCGGCAGCGCCGACGCATCCAAAGGCCGATTCGCACCGGCTGTCTCCCAGCGGAGGATGCGGGTCAGACCGGGAACGCCGAACTTCGGTCCGCGCAATTCGTCGTGGATCAACCGGCGCGACGGAAGGGAACGGTCGGGGTTCATCACCACGACCCGCACACCGGCACGCGCCGCGCGATCGACCAGCGCGTCGAGACCGTCGAGCGACAGGATCGTGTCCGTCGCCAGCAGCAGATGCTTGCCCGCGTGGATGGCCTGATCCAGTTCCGCCGGATCGGGGGGCAGTGGTCCGACGTACGCGACAGCGTCGAAGCTGTCGAACGATGTCGGACAGGTTTTCAACCTGTCAGTCAGGGGCTGGGACTCGGACAGGTCAGAAACCTGTCCCACGATGTGCGTGCCGCGCACCCGGCGCGAGATCTCATCGCACAACGATTCCTTCGCGCCACACACCGCCAGGCGAACCATGCTTCCGGCTCCGCTGGAACATCACCCCGGATGGAACGTACACGAAACGTCGTCAACCTTCACCGCCCGGAGAGACGAGACGATACCGGCGCCGGCGTCGCGGCGAAACGCTGGCTGGGGAAACGCCCAGTCCGGATTATTCACCACGAAATACACGAAACACACGAAAGAAATGCCATCAGCCAAGTGGGGTCACAAACGAATCAGTTGTGACGTTCGACGCATCTTTCTGCTTTTCGCGTATTTCGTGTATTTCGTGGTTCAAGCCATGAATAATCCGGGCCAGCGCCATCGAGCGGCGAGTTTTCTGATGGCGGCGAGGGCGGTATGCTGCCCGCCTCTTGATCCGTTCCGAACGGGCCTCGTAGAGACGGGCCTGATCGTCCGGCGGGCGGAGATCACTCGGGTGGAAGAGACCAGCGACGGGAGGGTGTGCGACCATGACCGATCATCAGACCGACGCGGCCGAATCTGCGGATGACGATCCGGTGGCGAAAGCCGGGCCCGGTGAGTCGATCGATTCGGGGAAGGGGCGGGTCTTTCCCTGCGGCGAATGCGGGGCGGATCTCGAATTCTCCATCGGCACGCAAAGCTTGAAGTGCCCGTTTTGCGGGGCGGTCAAGACGATCGAGGTGGCCGGGGATGCCGCGGTCGTCGAACACGACTATCACGCGATGCTCGAACAACTGCAGACGCAGCGGATGCAGGGGATTCAGAACGACGAAACGACCGAGAACGAACACGCCGTCCGTTGCAGTTCCTGCGGTGCCGATGTTGTGTTTCAGGGGACGCTGACCAGTTCGCAATGCCCCTACTGCGCCTGTCCCCTGCAGCGCGACAAGATTCATGACGCACCCACGCGCGTTCCCGTCGACGGCGTGCTGCCGTTTCAAATCGCGGAACCCGATGCGGCCCGACGCCTGCGCGACTGGGTCGGGTCGCTCTGGTGGGCACCGAACGAATTCCTGCGGCAGGGCGCCAGCGGCAAGTTCAACGGGGTCTACCTGCCGTACTACACCTTCGATGCGCTGACCTACACCAAGTACGCCGGCCAGCGCGGCGACCACTACTACGTGACGGTCGGTGAGGGCAAGGACCAGCGTCAGGAACGACGGACCCGTTGGAGCTTTCGCTCGGGCGAATTCCAGCGGTTCTTCGATGATGTCCTGATCGTCGCGACGGTCGTCGAAAACATGGCACTGATGGAGAGCCTGGAACCGTGGCCGTTGGCACAGTGCCTGCCGTTCAATCAGCAAGTGCTCGCCGGTCTCTTCGCGCGCACGTACGACGTGTCGCTGGACGACGGGTTCTCACAGGCCCGGCATCGCATGGAGAGCGCCCTCACCGCCGACGTGCGGCAGCGCATCGGCGGCGACGAACAAAGCATCGCGTCGCAGAAGACGAGTTACAGCGGGGTGACGTTCAAGCACCTGCTGCTGCCGGTCTGGCTGCTGGCCTACCGCTACCAGGAGAAGCCGTACCGCGTAGTGATCAACGCCGTGACGGGCGAAGTCTCGGGCGAACGCCCATACAGCCTGTACAAGATCATGGGCGCCGTGCTGTTCGTGGTGACGATCGTCGCGGGAATCTGGTTGTTCTCGCAATCGCGATAGTTCGGTGTGCGGTCTTGAAAGCGCGTAGGGTGCGTGGAGTCTTCGGATCGCACCGGCTTCGGCACAACCGGTGCGTTCCGAAGACTCCAGCGAGGCTCTGCCTCAGACCGACGAAGGAAGGCGATTGCAAATTGACAATTGCGAATTTCTAAATGCAAATTGGAGAACAAAGGACTCGCGTCGGGTGCGTTGTGAATCCTTCAATTTGCACTTTGCAATTATCAATTTGCACTTTGCAATCTCTTCGCGAACTCGACTCAAAGACTCAAATTCCAGACTCGAAGGACTCCACGCACCCTACAGCAACTTCAGATCGTCTGCGGTTCGCCGCGCTTGATCTGCCGGACCACGAGGTGCAGCCAGACCAGACTGACGATGGTGAGTCCGAACACGACCCAGAACATCGACTGCGGCCGGCCGGTCCATTGCTTGAGGTACGCGAACAGCGGCGGCATCGCGAAGCCACCCACGGCCGCCAGGCAGCCGACCAGTCCCACCA
>JAYTIB010000320.1:0-1933 GCA_043732205.1 Schlesneria sp.
TCGGGCAGATACCGCGTGGCGAAGACATGGACGCGGGCGAACTTCGTCGAGTTCGTCAGCGTGATCGTCACCTTTTCATCGCCGACTTTGATGTCCGCGACTTGCAACGGAGCGAGAGCGGGCGTCTCCAACTGCCGCAGCTTCCCGGTGACGAAGCGTCCGAGCTTGTCGCCCTCAGTGACTCGCAGCCGCATCCGCGCACCGGTCGACTTCAACAGCAGGTCGAAGTCCCCGGCCGGCAGCTTGTCGATGACGAGCAGACCGTTTCGCACGCTGAGATGCTCGAAGCGATCCGCGACGAAGAGGTCGCCGCGCAGTTCGAGTATCGAGATGTCGCTTCTGGTGGGAGCGGGCGGTCCGCCTGCTGCGTCTTTGTCTTTCTTATCGTCGGCCTTCCCGTTCGGCTGGGCAGGCGGGCCGCCTACCCCACGGGGCAGATACGGCACTGTGATCGGCTCACCAACCCGGCCATGCAATGTCTGCGAGTACGTGTGTTCATCGCCGCGCAGCGTCCACGTGTGCGGAGTGTTCTCGGGGTTGATGGCCGAGACGGTTTGAATGTCCTGCAACGCGCCGAGGTTGATTCGTCCGGCCGCGTCCGTTTTCAGTGTGACATGGTGCAGGTGGCGGAAGTCGCGGTGTTTGAATGCGAACTGCACGGGCCGCGAGACTTTGGACTCTCCCGTCCGCCCCCGCAGTTCGACCACGTAGCCCGCCGCCGTCCGCATCAGGTGCAGCAATTCGACCTTTTCGATCCGGTCGATGCCATTCAGCCGGAAAAAACCGTTGCCGTGCCCCGGTAGGACGACCTTCTTGCCACCGGCACTCATGATCTGCACCGTCGCGGTGAGCGAGAACCCAATCGACGCGAGCCGTGCCGGGACTTGGAACTCATGGACCGACTCGCGGTCCTCGAACAGCTTGAAGTTGGGAATCTCTTGCCTGGACACAGTGCCGTCGTGGTCGGTCGCGCTGATCAAGAGCTTCACTTCCGTCAGCAACCCGAGGGAGACGGGAGTCCCATTCAGTTTCAGGCCGGGTCGGATGATGACCGACGCTGTTTTCCGTTTGAGCAGCGATTCGCGGTCCGCAAAGAAGCCGACAGTCAGCGCGTAGTTCTCCGGCAAGTGGTTGAACCTGTCGAGTGACGAAAGTTCACCGCGTGAGATCACGATCGGCTGCGAACTGTATCCCGGAAGCGTGCTGAAGGGCACGAGGATGTCGCCATTGTCATTTGCCGAGTACTCGTGTCCGGCCAGCCACAGCGACGCGCCTTTGACCTGCTTCCCCTGCTCGTCGAGGATCGTGAAGACCTGACCAGCCGCGCCGGTGCGGACCAGATGGCGCAACCGTCCCTTGCGGATCAAGGCCCGGCTGCTGCGGCCGTTGCCGATGAAGTCGACAACGTAGACACCGGGCTTGGTGAGCTGCGGGAATTCGAACTTGCGGGCCACCCGCCGCAGCGGTGCGTCGTTGTAGGTGTGCGTCTGTTCAACGTTGGCGACAAGGCCGTCGAGGTTGACGTCGGTGTCGACTTCGCGCTGATGTTCGCGGTAGTAGTTCCGGGTGTTGATCTCGAAGACCTTGACGATCAGCGTCCCGACGTTCTTGACGTGCAGGTCGAGTTTCACCGCTTCGTCCGGCGCGAACTGGGTCTTGTTGGTCGACGCGAAGTCGATGTCGATCCGTTCCTTCAACTGTTGGAACAAGACCGGGGGGAGCAGCGAGGCCCATTGTTCGGGCTCGCCCAATCCGTTGACGATCTTCGTTTCGGCGAACAGGTGCCGCAGATAGATGTCGTTGATGTACGGCTCGAACTCTTTGGTGCTGGCGGCATCCACGAAGAAGTGCGCCAGGTAGCGGCGGACCAGCGGCTCGTCATTGCCGATCGGCGGCAGCAGCGTCGCGCCGCCGTAGTTCGCGTTCAGGTCGC
>JAYTIB010000321.1:0-5248 GCA_043732205.1 Schlesneria sp.
CTCATCCGGTATTCCGGGGAGGTCGAGCAATCAGGCTCGAAACGAGCGACCTCGGGAAGAATTACGCCATGATTTCGAGGGTTGTCGATGACCTCAGTGACTCGGATTTGCGCGTTCCCGACAGACCTCCCCGGAACACCGGAAGAGCCTTCCCTATTTGGCCGATCGTTTTCGCGGACGGGTTCGGATCATTCACCTGACGCGGCATCCCGTCACGACCCGCTGTTCGTGGCTGACGCATGCCGCCTTTCAATCACCGATCCTGCCGCACATCCCCGAAAAGATTCTGCTGTCGCCGTTCGACGAAGGGATCCGGTTCACCGAGTACCAGCAAACGTGGGCCACGCTGAGTCCGTTTGAAAAGTGCCTGTTTTACTGGAGTGAAGTCCATGCGTTCGCGCTCGACCTTCAGTCCCGACTCGACGTCCCCTGGTTGCGGTTGCGCTATGAGGATCTGTTCGACAGCGACGGATTGGAACGCCTCGTGGACTTTCTGGAACTGCCGCATCGCGCGGGCATCTTCAGCCAGAGAACCGCGCTGGTGGACAACCATCGGTTTCTGTCCAATGTCTGGCAGGACTGGCAGGTCATCGACAAGCACCCGCGGGTGACGGCGATCGCGCAACAACTCGGCTACAACCTGGTCGGCATCAAGGAGGCCGCGTTGCGCCGCCGATATCTGGCGTCACCCGGTCTCACGGCGGAGGGTTTTTTCACACCGGTGCGGTTCAACCCGACCGGCGGTTGATGGCGGCCCCGTCAATTGAAGACCGCCTGATACTGCATCGACTGTCTCGTCGGTTTGTCCGGACCGAGCGGCACCAGAAAGATCGTCAGTTGGCCCAATCGGGGGTGACTCATGTCATAATTCGACTGCTGGGCGATGGGGATGAGCGGCCCGTGGAAGAGCAACTCAAACGGCTGCGCACGCAGCGACGGATCGCGCAGCGGATCATTGCGGACAGTCAGGTCATTGACCTCAACCAGCTTCAATTCCAACGCCGGCTGTCCGTTGAGAATGATCTGAAACGTGCTGCCGACATGCGGCTCAAACAACCGCAGTGCGAGGTCTTGCATCCCAGGCTTCCGAGTTGAAACAACGGTCACGAAGAAGTGGTGGGCTCGGCCACCTTTCCAAACGCACAGATCATTGATGAAACTCGCCCGCGGAAGCAAGTCAGCCCGAAGACTCGATATTGCCGTCTGTCCCGCCTGGGGGTTTCAGGTGTTCGATGACACTCTTCCTTCAAGGAGGGATCGACGGCAAGTCGAATCAATCGTGGCGGGAGAAGAACAACCCGATTGCCATTTCGATGGAACGGCGTACGATGCTTGCCATCGGGAATGCTTGAGCTTGCGACTCGCTTCCCGACCCAGACGGATCACTGCATGTGAAGCATGCCCGTCCGCGACGTGTGTCAGGGGCTGCCATGCAATTTGTGATTCCCATCCAGTCCCTGCCGCGGAGTTCCGCGGGCTCCAGCCGATTCCAAGGCTTGGACACCCTGCGCGGCTTGGCGGCGGTGCTGGTCGTGTTCCTGCACGCCGGCATTCCCTACATGACCAAGCCGTTGCCGCACCTCGCGTGGCCGGCGAGGGACGTCCATCCGTCGTCGGTGGTCGATGCGCTGACTTGGTGTACCGAATGCTTCCTCATGCCGCTGTTCTTCGTGCTGGCGGGGTTCTTTTCCGAGAGACTGCTCCGTTCACGTGGCGAGCGCCACTTTCTGAGAGGACGCACCAAACGGCTGCTGCCGACCCAACTCGCCGCGGGCCTGGTAATCCTGCCGGTCTGTCTTTGCATCTGGTCACTCGGCTGGGTGGCGGATGGTCTGTACGTCCCGCAAGACTTTCTGAACACCGGGCTGCCGCCGGAACTCGAAGCCGACTTGTACGGCGTGGGTCACTTCTGGTTCATGCAGCATCTGTACATCTACTGCCTGATTCTGTGCGGTGCCAGTTGGCTCGCAAAGCGGGTCCGCCGACCGAGTACGTCTGCGACCAATCACCCCTCGAAATTCCCCCGCGGTCTGGATCGCGCGCTGGTCTCCGTGTGGAAGCCGCTGCTCCCCGCCATCCCCTGTGCGGTGATCCTGTATTGGGATCCCCGGATCGTGCTGGGTTTCTACCAGACGTTTCTCCCGGTCCCCTCGAAACTCGTCTACTACGCGGTCTATTTCTTCGTGGGGGCGATGCTCGACCGGCATCGTGAAACATTCCACCTGCATGCGCGATTCGGCAGGACGTATCTATCGGTGGCCGGCCTGCTCTTCGCCGCCGCACTCCCCCTGATCCACGAACAGACAACAGCACCGATTTCGGGACCGCGGCTGGCGCTGCTGGCCGCGCTGCTGGCGCTGTTTGCCTGGTGTACGACATTCGGCCTGATCGCGATCTTCCTGCGGACCCGGCGCGGCAACAATGCGGCGACGCGCTACCTGGCGGAAGCTTCGTTCTGGATCTATCTGATCCATTTGCCGATTGTGGTCCTGGCGCAGATCACCTTCGCGCAACTGCCGATTCCGGCCGGCGGCAAGTTCCTGCTGGCCGGAACAACGGCGACAATCATGGCACTCATGACCTATCACGCGTTCGTGCGCCACACGTGGCTCGGTGAATTCTTGAACGGCCACCGTCACCCGCGCAAGCCCGCGGTCGCAACCCCGACCCAAACCTGCAATCCGTTTCCATCCGCGCCCCCCGGCAACGCCATCACTGATCGCGCTGGCCGCAGTTCCGAACGGGCCGTCGATCGGCAAGCCCACTAAGGCTGGTGGGCCACCACCGGGGCGTGACGTCATCCCAACGAGCCCCGTGATCACGACCTTGCCGACCAACCTATTTGTCGGCCAGCGCCTTCAACAACGCGGTCGCATTACCCACGCTGCCGGTCGCTTTCAACAGATGGCGGGCCGACTTGATGGCATCGACCCACAGTGCCGCCGTCGTCAGCGGATTGGTCTTTGCCGCTGATTTTGACTTGGTCGCCCTGCCGTCCGAAGCCATGTTTCCCTTGGCCTTGACCATGTAGACCAGATTCTTACCGATGAGATGTCCATAGTCGGTCTTGACCGCTTCAATCACGTCCGAGGCTTTCGCTCCGGGCATTTTTTTCAGGACAGTCCGAATCGCCAAGCTCTTGTTGTTCCTGGGGTCGGACCGGTCAGGATTCTGGGAAGTCTTTTTCTTTGCCAATGGATCCCCTTGATTCTTGAGAGTTCAAAGCAAGCGGGAGCGTGACCTGATTCCACCACGCCACCATAATCTCACTTGCTGTTTTTCTTTTCGTTTTTGACCTTGCGCTTTTCCTTCAGAGTCAGCGCCGGCTTCTTCTGGGCTTCTTTCCGACCCTTGTCCGCTTTTCCCTTGTCCGCCATTGTTGTTGCATCCTTCTTGATAATGACACGCTTGGAACAACCCGCAGCACACAACACTGCCGGGGGGGGCGAGCATAACAGGTTTCGATGATGATTGTTATCTGTAAGGGGCGCTGTACTACAGAATCACGAAACCCACCCCGCGGCGGGCGTCATCAAACGGGAGCGTCGGACAGGGAGAATGTTCGAAGAAACTCCCGAACAATTGCATTGAACAATGCGAAGAACAAATCGTTCCCGAACCACGCTTTCGTCCCTGTTCCAAGACGAGCCCCGTCACGATTTGCGGATCAGCGTCAATCGAGGTTTCCTCGATTCCGAGTCGCGACCGGCACCGTCGCGAATGCCTCCAGAAACTTGTTGACAGTTTGAGGGAACGTCTGCATTGTGGACCACTGTCAACAGGTCTCATCGACTTCATTTCGTCATGTCCGCTCTCGGACGACACCCCTTGACTCAACGTCCCCCGCCATGTGGTTGGTCGGGGCCGCAGATTGGGGGGACACCAGCATGGACCACTTCCCCACGGGCCTCAGGAGCGACAAATGAACACCAGCGTCTTGCATGATGATGACGGTTTCACAACCTGCATTGGCGATTCGGGAATCCTCTTCGAAAATGCCTGCGGGTCCGAGAACTTGCGGGTGCTGCAAACAGGTGAGACCACCGCCATCACGTTTGGTGATCGCGGTGTCAGGGATGCCGGGTGCATCAACACGTTTTACGTGCAGATCCTCGAACTGATCGAGCAGAATCAATGCCGCGTGCTGATCCTCGACATGTGCGGAGTCTGGTTCCTGCCCAGTCGAACGCTCGGCGCGATCCTCTCGCTGAAAAAGTCCGTCGAGCGGGTCGAACTCCACAACGTCTCGGACGAACTCCGCGAAGGGCTCCGCGTCGCCCAATTGGATCAGGTGCTGCACGTTCAGGACGCCGGCGCGGCGCGGTAGTGGCGAGGCAGGAGACCGGCGGCTGGAGAAGGAAACAAGAATCACCCTCCTGCCTCACTGCCCACTACCCACTGACTCCCGCCCACTCCCTCCCATCTTCCGGACAATTCGTGAATAATGTCGGCACACCCTGACCGACCACTTGTTCCGGAGTTCTCGTGATGCGCATCTGGCCGGGCCAGCCTTATCCCTTGGGGGCCACTTGGGACGGCACGGGCGTCAATATCGCCGTCTACTCGGACAACGCCACCACGATTGAGCTTTGCCTATTCGATTCGCCGGACGACACGCACGAGCACCAGCGGATCGAGCTCCCCGAGCGGACGTTCCACGTCTTCCACGGTTATTTCCCGGACCTCAAGCCCGGTGCGCTGTATGGATTGCGGGTCTCCGGCCCCTACGACCCGCACCAGGGGCATCGCTTCAATTCGAACAAGCTGTTGCTGGACCCGTATGCCCGGGCCATCGGACGCGGGTTGAAGTGGGACGACAGCCTGTTCGGTTACCGCTATGGGGATCCGGCCGAAGACCTGTCGTTCGACGACCGCGACTCCGCCCCCTTCGCGCCGCTCGGACTGATCGTGGATACCGCGTTCACGTGGGGCAACGATCGCCTGCCGCAGACTCCGTGGGAAAAGACCATCATTTACGAAGTCCACGTCAAGGGCTTCACGAAGCTGATGCCGGGAGTCCCTGAGAAACTCCGGGGGACGTACGCGGGATTGGCCACCGCCGCGGCGGTCGATCACCTCAAAAGCCTGGGGATCACCGCGGTCGAATTACTGCCGATCCATTACCACGGCGACGAACGGTTCCTGGTCCAACAGGGGCGCGTCAATTACTGGGGCTACAACACACTGGGATTCTTCGCCCCCGACCCGCGGTACTGTGCGACCCGCGATCCGGAACTGATGGTGCAGG